>NZ_DATMTE010000837.1:0-4959 GCF_035564935.1 Chitinophaga sp.
ATATCTGCCGGTAACGCTTTTTTGTTTACCATGTAACAGGTGGTTTTGTAAGCAAAGTAAGGCTCTGAAGCATAGAAATATCCCTGGCCGGGATTGTCGGTACCCCAGGAATTTTTCACCCGGAAATATTTATTGCCATTCTGATCTTTCACCAATCCTACGATGTGCATACCATGATCATCCTGTGTTTCGAAGTTATCGAAAGCTTTCTGGCGCACTTCAGGGGTAATGGTTTTTTCTTTGCCTGGTTCCAGGAAAGCATTTCTTCTTTCTTCGGCCGACATATCAGCCCAGTCTTTTTCAGGAATAATGGCCAGTCCTTCTTTGAAATTGAATCCTTTTTCGCTTACATCAGCTGCCCATGCAATGGTGTAACCGTTCATGATGGCATTTTCAGCGATGCCGGTAAAGTCATTCAGGTTTACGTTATATACTTTTTCCCAGTTCCAGTTATCAGGCACTTCCAGTACAAACTGTGAATTGTAGGGGTGATGGGTAAAGGAAGAAATCAGTACATAGTCATCTGCACTCAGGCCCAGTTCTTTTGCAAAGGACTGCGGCGTATAGGATTTACCGTTATACTGGAATTTTTCGGGAGCATCGCCCATATAGGCATTGAGTACACCGTCGAAAGCTTTTGACCAGTCGGGGTTGATGGTACCCTGTGCATTGCCTATTTTATTCACCATACCTTCCAGGAGACTTTCCATTTCGGCGTGGTTGTATACTTTATCCTTGTTGCCATCGTATGCGCTTTGCGGTACCAGGCCGTATTCGCGGAGGCACAGCAGGTCGTCGGGGAAGCCACCGCCTTCACCGAAGTTGGCTTTCCCGTGCATACGTACATAGTTGGCCGCTTTTAACGGATACATTTTGCGTACTACGTACATTTCACTGAGGTTCAGTCCTTTGTTTTTACCGGTACGCAGTATTTCTGATTCAAAGAAAGAGAGACCGGAAAAGGACCAGCAGGTACCGGTACGGCCCTGGTTCTGCACATCGCCTGCATCCAGGTTCTTTAAAACGGTAAACTGGTAGCGGCTTCCCTCCACGTTGGTACTGTTTTGTGCATAGGCTCCAACGCTGCAAAGCATGGCTGCACACATTATCCATTTCTTCATGAGTATATCAATGATTGGTTTAAAAACAAGGACCAAAAATAAGGGAAAGCGGGTATTTGACAGACGAAAAGATGGATGAACGGGGCTTGCTACAGCTTCTTTTTAATGATTGTTCGCGTGAATTACAGTTATTTTTCCTGGTAATGATTCCGGGTGATCTCCCATTCCCAGAGATCTTCTCCTTCTTTATTTTTAAATGTACCTACAAATCGCATCCCCGCTTTTTGTAATATTTTAACGGAGGCGTTATATTCTTCTTCCGTGTGGGCAATTACCCGGTGAACGTAAGAGTGCCCGAATGCAAAACGGATAAGACCTTCCGCCATTTCGGTTCCCAATCCTCTTTCCCGGTAATCGGCGGCTATTTCATAGCCCATTTCCACAAGTCCATCTTCATTGGGCTTGCCTTTAAAGCCGCCGGCGCCAATTAAACGCTTATCCGCGCGGTGAATCACCAGGTAAAAGAACCAGCCCAGCATGGCAGGGTCGTTGCGCAACTTATCATATGCTACCAGTACCATTTCGGGGTACTCCGTCCAACCTTCCGGAACAGAAATACCAAGCAGGTCGGCCAGATGATCGTTGCCCTGTAATAGCAATTCGAAATACTCCAGTGAGCACGGCAACAATTGTAGTCGAGGTGTTTGGATCATGTTTGAAAACTAGTAAACTGTTTTGGGAAATACAATAGCAGCTTTTTGCATTTAATTCATTAGCTTTTAGCATTTAACACCCTACGGGAAAATTTTCCCGGATCAGTTGTTACCTGCTAAAAGCTACCTGCTACAGCCGAATTTTAATGCGCTTCCAGCCAGTTATTACCGGTGCCCATTTCCGCTTCAACGGGAACAGCCAGGGGTAAGGCGTTACGCATAAGCTCTAATATAAGGGGTTTAATAATATCAAGTTCAGAACGGTGCGCATCAAAAACCAATTCATCATGTACCTGCAGGAGCATGCGGGACTTGAGGTTTTGTTCTTTGAATGCTTTATGTATTGCGATCATCGCCAGCTTTATCATGTCTGCAGCAGTGCCCTGGATGGGCATATTAATAGCATTCCTTTCCGCAAAGCCACGAACCACTGCATTGGAAGAGTTAATGTCTTTTAACCAGCGTTTGCGTCCCAGCATGGTTTGAACATACCCGTTTTCAGATGCAAATTTTATCTGGTTGTCCATATATTTTTTGATAGATGGATACTGCGCGAAATAGTTATCGATCAGCATTTTTGCCTCACTGCGGGGAATGCCCAGGTTTTCAGACAATCCAAAAGCACTTACGCCGTAAATGATCCCGAAGTTGACGCTTTTTGCATTACGGCGCATATCGGAAGTAACATCTTCCAACGCTACGTTATATACTTTTGCGGCAGTAGCAGCGTGGATGTCTATTCCCTGCTGAAAGGCGGCCATCATTTCTTTGTCTTCACTGATGGCGGCAATAATGCGCAACTCAATTTGCGAATAATCCGCAGAGAGCAGCACAAATTCTTCATTGCGGGGAATAAATGCTTTCCTGATCTCACGTCCCCGGTCTGTGCGGATGGGGATGTTCTGGAGATTCGGGTTATTGGAGCTTAAACGGCCGGTTACCGCCACTGCCTGGTTGTAGGAAGTATGGATCCGGTTAGTGCGTTTATTCAGCAATAACGGTAACGAATCTACGTAGGTGGATTTCAGTTTGCTCAGTTCCCTGAAAATAAGGATATCCTCTACAATTTTGTGCTTGTTGGAAAGTTTCTGCAATACGTCTTCGCCGGTGGCATATTGGCCTGTGCGGGTTTTCTTTGCTTTTGGATCCAGTTGTAATTTTTCAAACAGTACTTCTCCCAGTTGCTTTGGAGATGCCAGTTTGAAACGCACGCCGGCCTGCTCATATACGCTTTCTTCCGCCCGTTTGATCTCTGTTTCCAGTTCTTTGGAGTAATCTGCCAGTGCCAGGGTATCGAGGGCAATGCCTTCATACTCCATATCGGCAAGCACTTTCACGAGCGGATTTTCAATATCGTAGAAAACTTTGTCTACCGCCTTTTCAGGCAGCATCGGCGCAAATTTTTCTTTCAGCTGCAATGTGATGTCGGCATCTTCCGCAGCATATTCTTTAATTTTTTCTATCTCCACATCCCGCATGTTGCCCTGGCCTTTTCCTTTTTTACCAATGAGCGATTCTATGGAAACCGGCTCATACTGGAGGTATTGGGCACTGAGCACATCCATGCTCCTGCGGCCTTCCGGCTCAATCAGGTAATGGGCCAGCATGGTATCGAACAGGGTGGTGGTAATTTCCATGCCGTACCATTTCAGGATCAGCATATCGTACTTGATATTCTGCCCGATAAGCACAATGTTGGGATGCTGGAACAGCGGAGTAAATTCATGAATGATGGCGCGGGCCGCGGTATTATCTGCCGGCATGGGAATATAATAGGCAGATCCTTTTTTGAAGGAAAAGCTCATGCCTACAATGTCCGCTTCGTTGGCATCCGTGCCGGTAGTTTCCGTGTCAAAAGAGACTTCTGACTGCTGCAGTAATTGTTGCAGCAGGGCGGTTCTTTTTTCCGGGGTATCAATTACCTCGTATTCATGAGGGGTGTTATGAATATTTTTATCTGCCAGCAGGATATTCCCGGTTTCTACTGTTTCTTCGGCGGTTACTGTAATTTCTTCTGTAACTACAGTAGTACCGAAAAGGTCTGTTTGTACTACGCGTGCCTTAGCTTCCACGCTGGCGCTGCCCGCGAAACCTTCTCCCAGGATTCTTTTGCCCAGGGTTTTAAATTCCAGCTCCATAAAAATATCGGTGAGCTTTCCTTTATCACAATCCTTGATGCAAAAATCTTCTTCGTGGAAGGTAACCGGTACATCTGTGATGATAGTGGCCAGTTCTTTGGAGAGCAGGGCGTTTTCACGGCCCGCTTTAATCTTCTCTCCCATTTTACCGCCAATGGTATCGGCGTTGTCCAGCACATTTTCGAGAGAGTGATATTGTGCCAGCAGCTTCATGGCTGTTTTCTCGCCAATACCTGCAATACCGGGAATATTATCCACCGCATCACCCATCAGGCCGAGAATATCAATTACCTGGTGTACGTCTTTGATCTGCCACTTTTCGCATACTTCCTTAGGCCCCATGATCTCTTCCTTGTTGCCCATGTATGGCGGCTTGTAGATGAACACATTATCACGCACCAACTGTCCATAGTCTTTATCCGGGGTTACCATGTACACCGTGTATCCTGCATCTGCAGCCTGCCATGCCAGCGTGCCTATTACGTCGTCTGCTTCGTAGCCATCCAGCTCCACCACGGGAATATTGAATCCTTCAATGATCCGTTTAATATCCGGCAATGCGTCCAGGAGGTCTTCCGGGGCATCTTCACGGTTGGCTTTATAATCGGTGTAAGTGGTATGACGTTCGGTAGGCGCATGCGTGTCGAAAGCAACGGCTATATGGGTAGGCTTTTCTTTGTTGATGAGGTCCAGTAAAGTAGTGGTAAAACCAAACTGCGCATTGGTATTTCTTCCCGCACTGGTGATGCGGGGATTCCTGATCAGGGCGTAATAAGCCCTGTAAATCAGCGCCATGGCGTCCAGTAAAAATAATTTCTTTTCCATTGCTAAACCTACATGATTTAATTTGAATCTGCAAAATTAAGATAGTACTACCATATAAGATGAGGAAGTAACTTTACAAATAAAAAAAATAAAAAAGAATGAATAAAATTTATCATTTGTCGACCTGCAGTACCTGTAAAAAGATACTGGAAGAAACAAAGGCTAAGGAGCGGGGATTTGTATTACAGGATATCAAGAAAGAGAAGATCACTCCTGCGCAGC
>NZ_DATMTE010000838.1:0-7722 GCF_035564935.1 Chitinophaga sp.
CCTTCCCCAGGCGTTGGGCTCTCAAACAAAAGTGGCCGGTGAACATTTGCAAAAGGTTCATATTCTCGGCCAATCCTTTGTTTCATCCTCCGCCACGTCCAAAAGCTCCATCAGGCAGGATATATCCCATATAATATCATCCATATTCAGGGGTGGGCCGTCAAGTGTATGCTGTGTATATGCCACAAAAATCTCCTGCAGGTTACGATTGACACGCTTTGCCGGGTGGTATTCCAAGAACTGTTTGAACCCCCTTTTCAGCTTCTTACTTACCTTTAACGTAGGAAGGATGGCTTTATCTTTCATATTTCTATATTTTAAGGTTGCCAGGAAATGCTGTTATGATCCGTCCCCCGCTGTCGGTAATAACAGTTATGCACGTGGTAGGCAGCCGGTTGCGGTCGAAGCCAATAATGTTACACACATCAACGACCCTTTGAAAATTAAGCGAACCAGGGATCGGGGCTACCGATGCTATAAAGGCATCCCGCAAGTGCGATAATATTTCAGTCACAGGGACAGTAAACTTGCTTGTGGGTGGCATTGCCTCCGTCCAATCCAACGCACCTAAAGCTACTGTTGAGGAGCCGGCCTGATTCTGTTTAAAATGATGGCTGGTCGTTCTACAAGGGCAATCAGCCATCATAAAACCATTACTGCCTGCCGTCAGTACTTCCATCAATTTTCACTCCCCATCAAAATAGCCACTATCGCCGGATTCAATGTATGCAAGTATTCCGCTAACGCAGTTTTCTTATCGGCATCAGCTTTCATAAATTCAAATTTAGGCGCCTTGCCCGCTATTCCAGATGTACTCACATAATTCCTTCCGCACACAAATTAATAACCTCATCTGTCTTTGATACTAGTCTTAACATTTCAATTGTATTCTGATGTTTAAAATTAGGGCCTTTTTTGTTCAATAGGTCATCCCCCCCATATCATCCCCTGCTACAATAAACAGCCGGTCTAAACCCCATTTCTGTAATTATTGTAAGATTATATTATATTCGCGACACTCAGATTCATTTTATTTGACAATCGACCATCCATACGACGAGGAATTGCTGGTAAGGATTAAACGCGGCGACAGGGGCGCATTCAAAATCGTATATGACCAGTATCATCATGTGCTTTTCCGCAATGTAATAAGGTTATTGCATTCGGAAGAAGACGCGCGCGATGTGGTACAGGAAGTATTTATGATCCTTTGGGAGAAACGTGCCACCCTTACAGGAAACAGGTCTGTAAACGGCTGGCTGTTCACCGTTAGTTATAACCGCGCTGTAAATTTCCTTAAGAAAAAGCTAAGGAGTGAAAGTACAGACCTGGCGGCAATCGATACCGCAGATCAGAAAAACGGCTATGACGACTTATTGTTGCTGGATGCTCAGCTTGCCATGGTAGAAGAAGCCGTGAGTAAACTGTCACCCAGGAAAAGAGCAGTATTTGAACTATGCCGTTTGCAGGGAAAAACCTATGAAGCTGCTGCCCGGGAGCTGGGGATCTCAAAATACACGGTATCAGAATACCTGCAGGAAGCCATGGCTTTTATCCGGGACTATGTAAGAAACCAACCTCCGTATAAAGGCACGCTGGCGATTTTAGCCATTGAATTATTTTTTCGATAAATTTTCCCTGGTATACCCCCTCATTTTTCCCCCCGCATTGTATTTAGAAGAAACAAACGCACTTGTCTACAGACCGGAAAAGATTACAACAACTGCTTTCAAATGCTGAATGGAGTCCTTCGGAAAAGGAATGGCTACTGGCATACCTTAACGGGGCAGACGATGCTGAGCTCCGGGAGCTAATGCAGGAATGGCACACAACTGAGTTACGCGATGGGCTGCCCGGAACTAAAATACCGGCATCTCTTTCAGCAGAAATGTGGCAATACCTTGATAAAAATATAGAAGATGGCCAGGCAGAGGCGCCGCCCGCTCCCCGTATACGTTTTCTGCGGAAATGGAAATGGGCGGCAGCGGCAGCACTGCTATTGTCGGTATTTGCCGGCTGGTGGCTATTCCATCGGCAGCAGGCGCCTGCACAGCTGGCGATCAAACAACCTGCGGTACAAACACCTGTGGATACCGGCAGCCGGTTCGTTATCCTGCCGGATGGCAGTACCGTACTGCTTAACCATGGCAGTCGGATCGATTATAAAGACCCGTTTACCGGACCGGCAAGGGAAGTAACATTGATCGGGGAAGGCTATTTTGATATCCGCCATAATAAAGAGAAACCTTTCCTTGTGCATACCGGGAATATAACAACAACCGTATTGGGTACCGCCTTTAATGTACGGGCCTATCCCGGCCAGGAGGCGATAACCGTAACAGTTACAAAGGGGAAAGTAAAGGTGGGAGATAATAAGCGTACTTTGGGAGTGCTGGCGCCCAATGATCAGATAGCGGTGAACAGGCAGCGCCTGGAGGTGGTAAAATCGCGCGTGGACGCCGAAACTGCCATCGCATGGAAAAAGGAATACCTCGTCTTCAATAATATCAGTTTACAGGAAGCTGCAGTGCTGATAGGCAGCAAATACCATGTGCATATTAGTTTTGCCAACAACAGGATGAAAGAATGTTATGTGAGCGCCACCTTTTTAAACAATGAAAGTCTTGAACAGGTATTAAAGGTAGTAACCGGCGTGGTGAACGCTACCTATAGCATAGCGCCAAATGACCAGGTTATATTAAATGGAGAAGGATGCAATTAATAAGACAGATTTTGTCGACCAATAATCAAAAAAACAACCATGTAATGACAACAGGTCTTCTTGCCTGATCAACAACGGTAACATGAAAAAATCCCTCCGGCCGTGGAAAGCAAAGAGGGATCAGATCTAAAACAATTAGTAGTAACTGTTCTAAACAACTGCAAGTTATGCAATTATTTGCTGTATGGCAATCCCATGCCTTAAGGTTTCACCGGAAATGGTGGGCCACAAAAAAAATGATCTTTTTTATTATGCGTACAACCCTGGTTTATGCTTTTTTTATGGTGATAGGTATGCAGGTAATGCTGGCGATGCCCGGCCACAGCCAGGGCGTTACAGAAACGCACATCACTTTAGGGTTCAATAACGAGCCGCTGGTAAACGCTTTCAGGGCTATTGAAAAACAAACAGACTACCTTTTTGCATTCCAGCCCGGACAGGTAGCCGGCTTTAACAACATAAGCCTGCCTGTGGCCAACAGAACGGTTGGCGCCACACTGGACCTTTTACTAGCTAATACCAACCTGGAATACCGGCAGGTGGGTGTTAATATCATTATTTCCCGGAAAACGGGTTCGCTTGCAGATAGCCTGTCCGGTGGGCAGCCAGCTGCAACAGACACCAGTGTTATCAAAGGCAAAGTGATTGCCTTTGGCGGCATGCCATTGGCGGGAGCTTCCGTGATCGTGGCTGGTACAAAAAAGGGAGCGGTGGCAAATGAGAAAGGAGAGTTTAGCCTCGTAAATGTAAATCCGAACGGCATATTGCAGATCAGCTTCCTCGGATTCGCATCGCAGGAAATAAGGATCAGCAACAGGACAAATATCCTGGTAACCATGCAACAGCTGTCTGATGCCGGTAAGCTGAATGAAGTGGTGGTGCAGGGTTATGGCATGGAAAAGAAAAGAGACCTGGTGGGTACCATCACCAAAATAACAGCAAAGGATATAGAGAACATGCCGGTTAATAACCCACTGTCCGCTTTACAGGGCCTGGTGCCCGGTATGGAAATTACGAACACTGCAGGCACACCTGGCGCCACTCCCGCTATCAGGATCAGGGGAATTAACTCGGTAGCCACCAGCAGCCGCGTGCTTATTTTGATTGATGGGGTACAAGGGGACCTTTCCTATATTTCACCCTCGGATATTGCTTCTGTTGAAATCCTGAAAGACGCGTCGGCCACCGCCATTTATGGAGCACGCGGATCAGACGGAGTGGTGCTGGTAACCACCAAAAAAGGGAAACGTAATACACCTGCCAGGCTTAACTTCCAGGCATACACCGGGATTACGCAGACTACACACCTGCAAAAAATGATGAATACGGAGGAGTTCCGCACCATCCGCAAGGAAGGATTTGCGAATGATGCCATTGAAATGACGCCAGCCAATGCGCCGGATATGTTCCTCGACAGCACGGTGAATACCAATTGGGGGAAAACGCTTTACAAGCCTTCCCTGACACAGGACTACCAGTTGAATTTTTCAGGCGGCAGCGACCAGGTTAACTTTTACATCAGCGGCGGCTATAGGAATGAAGACGCCATCGTAAAAGGAGATTGGTACCAAAAGCGCTTTAATGCCAGGATAGGACTGGATGCAAAAATATCAGACAAGCTTTCTATAGGTGGCGGCGCCGCTTTTTCGGATGTAAAAAGCAGGTTGTATAATGAGTCCGTAGCTGCTGCCATTTATTACGCATTGCCTATGTTGCCGGCAGACAGTGCAGGTATCACCAACCTGAAAGCATATGGTTACGCCACGCTCAACCCCAACCGGCTGCTGACCACCTTCAACCTGGGGGATAACAAACAATTCCTTGGTAATTTTTATTTCAATTATAATATCTGGAACCGGCTTTTCTTCCGGACAGCTGTGAGTTACCAGGTGGTAAACGGGCAAACAACCACTTTCCTGCCAACAACCTCCTTCGCTAATACCAGCACGGTGGCGCAGGGGGCATATGGATTCACCAACAATAACACATTTACGGTAGAACCGCAGCTGAATTATGCGTTGGACATAGGCCGCCACAGCTTTAAGTTCCTGGCCGGAGGTACTATACTGAATACATTTAACAGCGCTTCTTTGCTTGTTTTCAGCGGCGGATACCCAAGCGATCTGTTATACACGCTGGCATCTGCCTCCAACGCCAATCTTACATCAAAAACTGTTAGCGAGGTTCCTTACAAATTTGCTTCTGCATTTGGCAGGATCTCTTATAAATATGCAGATAAATATTTGCTGGAAGGCGTTTACCGCAGGGATGGTTCTTCCCGTTTTGGTAACGACAGGAAATACGGCAACTTCTGGTCTGTTGGCGGAGGCTGGATATTTTCGGATGAAGCTTTTATCAAAACATTATTTGGTGACGATTTCTTCGGAAAACTAAAGGTTACCTATGGTACCACGGGCAGTGATAACATCGGCGATTTCGGTTATGTCAGCTATAACAATACCACTTCTTCCGGTTATGGCAGCAGCAGCGCTGTTGTGGTTAGCAACCTGGCAAACCCTTACCTGCAATGGGAGCAAACAAAGAAGCTGGATTTCGGTTTAGACCTGAACATGCTGCGGAACAGGCTGAATATTAACCTCAGCTATTTCAGGCATCAAACCACCAATACCCTTTTCAGCCAGCCAATATCAGCGGTTACCGGCTTCCAGTCTATCGCATCAAACCTATCCGGGAAAGTGAATAACAACGGGCTTGAAATATCCGTTACTGCTATTCCCGTGGAGACAAAGAGCTTTAGCTGGACCTCGGTTTTAAATTTCAGCACTATACATAATGAGCTTGTAAGCCTGCCCGGGTTGCAGAATGGGAGTGTCATACAAAGATATACCTACCGTGTAGGAGAGCCGCTGGCCATCAACTGGGGTTATAGATACCTGGGAGTGGATCCCGCAACAGGGCTGGCAAAGTTTGAGGATGTAGACAAAAGCGGCACTATTTCAAGCTACACACCCGACTATGTGATCATAGGCAAAAGCATCCCGGACTTCTATGGCGGATGGAACAACACCTTCTCCTGGAAAAGACTGGAATTAGGCATTATGACCCAATTTGTAAGCGGTATCCAGAAAGGATATAACGTGGTTTCCTATGCAGGCAGCGCCTATAACCCGCCTGCATCTACCAGGAACAGGTGGCAGCACCCCGGAGACATTACGGATATACCAAGAGCGGCGGCGCCGGGAACAACAGCTGCAAATAACAACGGCCTGGTTGCTTCCAGCGCTTTTGCCTACAGTGATGCGTCCTATATAAGGATCAAGAATATTAGTCTCAGCTATTCCGTGCCCGGTCTCGAACGGTTTAAGCTGTCCAATCTGCGGCTTTTTGTAACCGGCTATAATCTTGTAACAATTACCGGGTTTAAGGGAGATGATCCTGAAAGTAACAACAACTTTGTTCCCATGACAAAGATGTATACAACAGGAGTGAATGTTACTTTTTAACCGCCAGATCTAAAAGTGTTTTGTATGACGAACAGTAAATTAATTACAGGCATGTGGATCGCCGTTGCAGCAACCTGCGCAGTCCTTGCCACTTTTACTTCATGTAAGAAACTGGTTGAGGCATCGCCCGTTTCCAGGATATCTTTTCCCGTAGCCTATGCTGATTCCATCAGCGCGGAAAGTAATGTAACCGGTATGTATTACCAGGCAGAACAGGGTGGCGGCGGCACCTACACCGGCGCTTACTATATTGTGTTTCCGTTACTGAGCGACGAAATGAGCATCGGCTCTTCCACCCAGGCGAATTATGCCGGGATGGCTGCCAACCTGGTCAATTCAGATTATATACAAGCCAAATCCATGTGGGTTGCCAACTATGCAGTGATTTACCAGGCTAATTCTGTGATAGAAAATATAGGTAGCGTGCAAATGTCTTCAGCACGGAAAAACCGTATCCTGGGAGAAGCCAGGTTTATGAGGGCCTACTTTCATTTCATGGCTATGGTGTACTTCGGAAAAGTACCGATAGTAACCACCACTGATTACAGGGTAAATAATGCACTTCCAAGACAGGATACCAATACCGTGTTCCGGTTTGTTACAGATGAGCTGAATGCTGCCCTGGACCTCTTACCGGATGGATACAGTAACTACGGCAACATGCATACACGTGCCTGTAAACAAACCGCACGGGCAATGCTGGCAAGGGTATACCTGTACCGGAAAGAATGGGCCAATGCGGAAACAATGGCTAATTCCGTTATTGGTGATCCGCTATTTACTTTATCTACTATCAGTAACCTGGTAGTTCCTAACTCTACTGAAAGCATATGGGAACTGGCAGCGGCGCCCTCCTCTCCCACTTACATTGCTTCGCAGCTGGTGCCAAATCCTGACAATCCCACAGTACCAGGTACCCTCCCCAGCAACAAACTGGTGCAGAGCTTTGAGAGCGGCGATTTGAGGAAAGATGCTTTTATTGGTTATTCAGCGCTGCCCGCCCCGGGATGTTATTATGTGAATAAATATCGTGACAGGATTTCCGGAAGAGATCAGCCTAAACTTTTGCGACTTTCCGAAATGTACCTGGTTCGTGCAGAAGCCAGGGCGCAACAGGGGCATCTTACCGGCAATAGCGGTGCAGCTGCGGACATTAACATCATCAGGAACCGGGCCGGCCTGGGGAATACAACGGCCAATACCCGTGATGGCCTGCTGGCAGCTGTTGCACAGGAACGTTTTGTAGAACTGTGTTTTGAAGGGCATCGATGGCCGGACCTGGTTCGTACCGGGCAGGCCGATGCTGTATTGGGAGCTTTGAAACCCAATACCTGGAAACCAACCGCAAAACTGTTACCAATACCAGCCACCGAGCTGGGAGCCAATCCGAATCTGCTTCCGCAGAACGACGGCTACTAATCTTTTCGCGAAACATTTTTATTAATAAAGTTCCGGCTGGTAAAAATACAGCTGGCCGGGCCTTGCATTTCACAACTGAAGATGAATAAAATATTAATGACGGCGGGAGCTGCTTTG
>NZ_DATMTE010000839.1:0-9902 GCF_035564935.1 Chitinophaga sp.
AAGACAAAAGCCGAAGCTTTTATTTCAACTTTTCAAGCGCTGCCTGCAGCTTTTCGAACATCGCCGGAATTTCTTCTTTCACGCAGGTACCTACGCTCAGCCTGTACCATGGAGAAGTTTTAGCCGATCCGAAAGCGGAGAATGGCACTAACGCCAGTTTCGCCTCATTAAGTATGTAGGAAGTTACAGCCGCCTGATCTGCGAGCGCAGTACCATCAGCCATTTGTTTGCCAACCAGGTCAAATTTAACGGTGAGGTAAATGGCCGCCTGCGGGGCAATAGCTTCTACTTTATGACCGGCTGCTTTCAGTTTGTCGAAGCCTTGGTAGATTTTCACCAGTCGTTCTTCGATTTCACCTTTAAAGTGCTGCAGGTATTTATCCACATTCTCTTTCTGAACCAGGTAGCGGGCGGCAGCTTTCTGTTCTGCCATCGGGCTCCAGGCGCCAACATGGGAAAGGATGGATTTCATTTTACCGATTACATGAGCAGGTCCTAATGCCCAGCCAACTCTAACGCCTGTGGCAGCGAAAGCCTTACTCATACCATCAATGAAAACGGTATAATCCCTCATTTCAGGGCGGAGACTAACCGGGTTGTGGTGAAGGGTTTCACCAAAGGTAAGCACCCAGTACATCTGGTCGAACAATACATAGAGGGGCTTTTCGTCCGCACCTCTGCTTTTGTTTTCAGCCAGCACCAGGTCGCAGATCTCTTCCAGCTGTTGTTTGCCGAAAGCGGTACCGGTTGGGTTCTGCGGAGAGCAAAGAGCCAGGAGGGTAGCGCCTTTCAGGAGCGGCTTCAGTTCCGCTGCTGTAGGCATGAAGAAGTTCTCTGCCTTGGTTTCCAGCACCACATGTTCCGCTTCCAGGAAGTGGGTGTAGTGATTGTTATTCCACGACGGGGTAGCATACACTATTTTCTCGCCACGGTCAACAATAGTTCTGAAAGTAGCATAAATGATCGGGCGGCCACCGCAGGAAATAACGATTTCCTTTGCAGGATCGTAGGAGATACCCTCACGCTCAGCTATAAAGCCACCTACTGCCTGTCTTAACTCCGCGATACCATCAGCATGAGGATAATTGGTCAGGTGTTCCTTATAGGCTGTTATGATTTCCTGTTCAAATTCAACGGGGATAGGAAACACCTTCGGGTCAAAATCCCCGATCGTGAAGTTGTATATCTTCTCACCCTTGGCCTGCTTCTCCTTTATTTCAGCTGCTAACTTAATGATTTCGGATCCAATCAACGTTTCGGCTAAATGAGACAGTTTCATAACCTGCTTTTTTTTGTTGGTTTGTAATAATTTTTCAGCGCGGCAAAAGTAACCGATTTGAAGATAATTTAAAAGAATAGGGAAATTCTTTTCACTTCCATTAATAAATGATAGAGGTTATTGCATCCTGTCTAATACGAAGGGGGTTTTTCGTTACTTCCGTTTAGTATTATACTAAACAGAAATATATGAATGACTGCAAATCGTTGTGTAAAACCATGTTATCTTAGTGTATAAGATGTGATGAAATTAAGGGGAACAACAAAACTTTCTATCTTTGTTTACATTACATTTGACCTTTTATGTGGGGACAGGTGAAATAAGGGCGACACGCCCTAAAGGTTATACCCTTCAACAAAAAATGATAAGCAAACTTATATAAACCATGAAATTTATTGTTTCTTCCTCTACTTTATTAAAACAATTACAACAGATCAGCGGGGTTATCAATTCAAATACAGTATTGCCTATACTGGAGGACTTCATGTTCCTGATTGACAAAAACGAACTGACTGTAGTTGCAACTGACCTGGAAACTGTTATGCGGGTGAAGCTGGAGGTGGAAGCCAAGGAAAGCGGCCGGATCTGTATCCCGGCGAAGATCCTGATGGATTCCCTCAAAAATCTGCCCGACCAACCGCTGACTTTCCACATTGACCTGAACTCCTACGCAGTGGAAATCACTTCAGACAATGGTAAATATAAAGTGATGGGGGAAAACCCGGAAAACTTCCCGAAAGAACCGGCTGCCGATGATACCACCTCTTTCACAATGGCCGCTACCGGCCTGGTTACCGCCATCAATAAAACCTTGTTCGCCGTAAGCAACGACGATCTCCGCCCGGCTATGACAGGCGTATTCTTCGAACTGGCGCCAGACAGTCTTACCTTTGTTGCCACCGATGCACACCGGCTGGTAAAATATGTAAGAACAGACGTGAAATGCCCGCAGGCCGACAGCTTCATCGTACCTAAAAAACCGCTGAACCTGCTGAAAGCAGCTCTGCCTGATAACGATAGTGAAATTAAAATTGCCTATAGCCAGAACCATTTCTTCGTACAGCACGAAGGCGCACAGATGATCTGCCGCCTGATTGATGCCCGGTTCCCGGATTATAAGGTAGTAATACCAAAAGACAATCCTTACCGCCTCACCGTGGTAAAAAGCGATTTCCAGAACGCCCTGAAACGTGTAGGCGTATTCGCCAATAAAAGCACCAACCAGGTGGCGTTAAGCATCACCGGCAGCGAACTCCAGTTATCTGCCCAGGATGTGGACTTCTCCTTTGAAGGTAACGAACGCATGAGCTGCCAGTACACCGGCGATGATATGCAGATTGCTTTTAACGCGAAGTTCCTTATTGAAATGCTGAACGCAGCCGAAGGAGACGAAATCTCTATCGACCTGGCTACCGCCACCAAAGCAGGTATCCTCAGACCTTCCGAAAAAGAAGAAAATGAAGATCTCCTGATGCTGGTAATGCCACTCATGCTGAACAACTAACCAGGTTGTTAGGCAAATGCTAAAAAGATAAATACTTATAGCTAAAATCTTATACATAAAGCAATCTCTGACAAAGAGGTTGCTTTTTTCTTTGCCTGTGGCCCAAAAGAGCCCTTTTTATATTCCCCAAATAGTTGTAATTTTTATCCGGGATCAATGATGAAAAATCCGTCATAGATTCAAGGCAGTAACGCAAGGATAATAACAGTAACGTATATATGTTTTACTGTGTATTATAAATAAATCCACTTCCCCCATATCCACTGCAGAGATCTTGTTGGCCTGGTTAAGGAGAACCACATAGCAGAGCGTAATAATACCGTTATAAATATTTTACCAGCACATGGTAAGTTTTTTTGAAAATATTCCATCAGTATACCGTACCGCCATCCTGGTAAGCGGGCTCTTGTTGCTATGGATTATTGAGGGCATGGCGCCCCGGTTCCGTTTTGGCAGCAACCGCTACCGGCATGCCGGTACTAACCTCTTCTTTACATTAACTACGGTGATTGTAAATACAGGACTGGCATTCCTTATTGTAAAAGCATCGCGGTGGACAAGCAGCCAGCAGTTCGGGATCCTTTACCTGAAGCAGCTTCCGCTGTGGCTGCACACGGTACTGGCATTATTACTGCTGGATTTTATAGGGGCATGGCTCATACATTGGGTGCAACACAAAACGGCCTGGATGTGGCAGTTCCATAAGATCCATCATATAGATACACAAATAGACGCCACTACCGCCCTGAGGCACCACCCGGTGGAAAGCCTGCTGAGAGTAATAGCTCTTTTTGCCGCTATTATGATCCTCGGAGTGCCCTTCTGGATGGTAATGTTGTACCAAAGCCTCTCGGCATTCATGTCGCAGTTCAATCATGCCAATATCCATTTGCCGCAATGGCTGGATAACGCGCTTAGCTGGGTCATTGTATCGCCGGATATGCATAAGGTACACCATAGCCATTACCAGCCGGAAACAGACGCTAATTATGCCAATATATTCTCTATATGGGATCGTCTCTTCGGCACTTTTATAAAAGTGCCGGATACACAGGCAATCAGATACGGACTGGACGAGTACCAGGACGCCCGCTACCAGGAAATAGGATCCCTGTTAAAAGTGCCCTGGGAACATGATAATGTGACAAAGGAAAAGATCAGTAGTCAACATAAATAAATACCTGTTTGCAAAACAAATTATTCCTTCACCTGTCTTTTAAAATTCGAATACATATGCAACACTCAACAGCATTAACAAAAACGGCCTGTATATCAGCGCTCATCATTGGTGTACTGTCGGCAGCATTCGCTTTCAGTACGCACACTCCTTCCTATGCAGTTACCGCAGGTTCAGTAGCTATAGTAATAGGTCTTGTTTCCCTGTATATAGGAAGAAAAAATATTGACGATATGCAGCTTGCCGCTGCCGGCGTATTTATGGCCGTGGTAGCCTGCCTGGTAGGACTCTGGCAGCTCTACAATTAATTGCTCCTATGGTATTTTTCCACATAGCCCTCGGCGGCTTTCACCGGAAACAGTACCAGTGAAGTATCAGAAAGTTCTTTTATAATAGTCGTATCCACTATAGTGGAGGTATCTTTTACGCCTTCGGAATGATTCCATAACAACAAGGTGTCGTGCGTCAGCAACCATTTTTCGTATACCAGCGTGTACATGTTAATGGACCTGGCGGTTCCGTTCTTTCTTAGCTGAAAACCCTGAGTTTCCCTGTCCAGGCCCGCTACGGGCTGTATCCACTTTCCTATGAGCTTAGCTGCATCAATATGCAGCGTATCCGCAACAGCAGCAATGCTGTCAGTAATGCCGGCATTACTGCTGTCTGCGATCATACTAACCAGGCTGCTGTCGTCCTGTAATTCTTCCTTCTCCACTTCCTTCTTACTTCCGTTACAGGCAACCGCCAGTACCAATAAACACAGTAAACTGAATCGTACCATAATTTAAAAATACACAATTCATCATTTGTAATGCAAATTTTAAATATTTCCATTACTTTTACACCTACACTTTAGGGGTGTTTATCCGGTATAAGTTTAAACGGATAAACTGAGATGATACCCTCAGTACCTGAAGCAGCTCATACTGCCGTAGGGAAAAGTAACTGAACCTTTCTCATCTTCCACATCCTTAAAGTTTATTGTTTCACTTAAATTCCAATTAACATGGAAGTGCATGTAAACAATAAACTTTATGCGGTGCAGCCAGGAATAACCATTGCTGCACTCTTACAGTTTATTCAGATCTCTGCTCAAAAAGGCATTGCAGTAGCCGTCAACAACCAGGTGATACCTAAAACCTCCTGGGAAAACCAATCATTATCTGCAGCCGATAACATTACTATTATCCGGGCTACCCAGGGCGGCTAAACCCTGCATTTATTTTTCGTATAGTCTTTTCCGTAATACAATATTACGGAACCGGCATTTCTATCTCTAAAAAACCAGACATCATGCATAATCAGCCTGTGGCACTCAGCCGCACACCATTTCCTGCCTCGCAGAAAATATATGTAAACGGAAGCATTCACCCGGTAAAAGTAGCCATGCGCAAAATAACGCTCACGGATACACGCATTCATGGAAAAACAGGTGAAGCTGTTCCCAACGATCCGGTAGTGGTATATGATACCAGCGGCGCCTTCTCCGATCCGGATATCCATATAGATGTTAGCACCGGCATTCCCCGCATCCGGGAAACATGGATCAGCAACCGGAAAGATGTGGAACAGCTCCCGGAATACTCCAGCCCGTTTGTAAGGGAACTGATGAAAGATGGCGGCAAAATGCCGCTGATGAGCCACACGCATAAACCCCTGCGTGCTAAAGCCGGGCAAAATGTAACCCAGTTATATTACGCACAACAGGGCATCATTACACCTGAAATGGAGTACATCGCCATCCGGGAAAATCAACTGGCAGATCAGTTATCTGAACAAAATAATTCCCTCTGGCACCAGCATAAAGGCCAGAGTTTCGGGGCCAATACACCCGTGAAATTTATCACGCCTGAATTTGTACGCCAGGAAATCGCTGCCGGCAGGGCCATTATTCCCTCCAATATTAATCATCCGGAAAGTGAACCAATGATCATTGGCCGCAACTTTCTCGTGAAAATAAATGCCAATATCGGCAACTCCGCTGTTACCTCCAGTATAGAAGAAGAAGTGGAAAAAGCAGTATGGGCATGCCGCTGGGGCGCAGATACCATTATGGATCTGAGCACCGGCAAAAATATACATGAAACCAGGGAATGGATCATCCGTAATTCACCAGTACCCATTGGCACCGTACCCATTTACCAGGCACTGGAAAAAGTAAATGGAAAAGCGGAAGCGCTTACCTGGGAAATTTTCCGCGATACCCTCATAGAACAGGCCCAACAAGGCGTTGATTACTTTACCATCCATGCCGGTGTGCTGCTCAGGTATATACCGCTAACGGCTAAACGCGTAACCGGCATCGTATCGCGCGGAGGCTCCATCATGGCTAAGTGGTGCCTGGCACACCACAAAGAAAATTTCCTATATACGCATTTCGAAGAAATTTGTGAGATCATGAAAGCGTATGATGTTTCTTTTTCCCTGGGAGATGGATTACGCCCCGGCAGCATTGCCGATGCCAACGACGCTGCCCAGTTTGCAGAACTCGAAACACTCGGAGAACTCACCAAAATAGCCTGGAAACATTCCGTGCAGGTGATGATCGAAGGGCCCGGCCATGTGCCCATGCACCTTATCAAAGCCAATATGGACAAGCAACTGGAGCATTGTCACGAAGCACCTTTTTATACATTAGGGCCTTTAACCACCGACATTGCACCTGGCTATGATCATATTACCTCCGGCATCGGCGCCGCTATGATAGGCTGGTTCGGCTGCGCCATGTTATGCTACGTAACGCCGAAAGAGCACTTGGGCTTACCTGATAAAGAAGATGTGCGGCAAGGCGTGATCACCTATAAAATTGCCGCGCATGCTGCCGACCTTGCCAAAGGTCACCCGGGCGCCCAACACCGGGACAACGCCCTTAGCAAGGCCCGCTTTGAGTTTCGCTGGGAAGACCAGTTCAACCTGGCCCTGGACCCTGAAACGGCCCGTGCTTACCACGACGAAACACTGCCGGCAGACGGCGCCAAAATAGCGCACTTCTGTTCTATGTGCGGACCTAACTTCTGCTCCATGAAAATCACGCAGGAGGTACGCGACTTTGCTGCGCAGAAAGGACTGGAAGAAGATGACGCCATGAGCGCCGGCATGAAAGAAAAAGCTGCCGCCTTCGCTGAACAGGGAGGGGAAATTTATTTGTAAGGACTACTTACAGGTTGAATACACAAAAAAATTTAACTGCTTTGATCTGGATCATCACATCACCTGAACGTATATACGAAGAAGCGCCTGTTATTACCGCATTGCTGGCGGCAGGCGCCACACGCATACTGTTAAGGAAGCCGGGATGGTCCACTCAGCAGTATACCCGCTTACTGGATAAAATCCCTGCTGAATATTACAGTCAGCTTATGATCCGGGACCAGCCACTACTTGCCTGCAGGTATAAACTAGCCGGTGTTCACTGGAGTGGTGAAGCCCGCCTGCAGATGCACCCAGCTGTTGCAGGTGGTAACACCGTATTAACAAACGGGGAAAATACCGGTATGGAGGAAATGTGGCCGGTTTCCGGTCAAAGGAAGCAACAATTCCGTTACCTGTCTCCGGAAAATTTTAAAGAAAACAGCACTGGTATACATTCAGCAAAAGAGCTAACGTTAACGAGCACACGTTTTAATACATTGCTGTTAAGCCCGGTATTCAACAGCATCTCCAAGCCTGGCTACCATGGCCGGCATACTGGAATGCTCCCGGAGAAAAACAACCGGCAGGTACTGGCTTTAGGCGGCGTGAATCATACTAACGTACACTTATTAAAAAACTGGCAATTTGATGGCGCAGCATTGCTGGGAGCTATCTGGAAAACACCGGCACAAGCCGTGGAAACTTACTGCCGTATACAGCAACTATGGAACAAGAGCGACCTGACGTGATGAGCTTTGCCGGCCTGGATCCCAGCGGGGGAGCGGGTTTATTGGCAGATATCAAAACATTTGAACAACACATGGTAAACGGAATGGGTGTTTGCACCGCCATTACGGTACAAACACCTGAACAGTTCATATCCGTAGAATGGCTACCGGTAACGCATATACTGGCCCAGGCAAAACCATTGCTGTGCAATAAACGCCTCCAATATTGCAAGATCGGGATCATGCCGGATATACAATCGTTGCTTGAACTGGTACAACAGGTAAAGCAATTGTGCCCTGGCATACGCATCGTTGTGGATCCCGTACTGAAAGCATCTGCCGGCTTTTCTTTCCATGGCAGTATTCATCAGCAGGCCTGGAAAGCATTGCTTTCCGAAATATACCTGCTAACGCCCAACTACGATGAGGCGCTGTTATTAACGGGCCTTACGGACGGGGAGGCGGCGGCCAGGGAATTATCCACCGGATGCGCCGTACTGCTGAAAGGAGGCCATCATAAAAACAAGCCGGGCTATGATACGCTTTACACCGGCAACGTGATCTACACCTTTCCCCCGGTGCTGAAGGAAGTATTCCCGAAACATGGCTCTGGTTGCGTGTTGTCGGCGGCCATTACTGCGGGCTTAGCCAAAGGTTTATCATTGCATGACGCATGTGCTAACGGCAAAGCATATACGGAAAAATTATTAGCCAGCCATTCATCATTAACAGGATATCATCACATATGATCAGCAACTTACATTACATATCGCAACCATCACATACCGATAACATACTGGCTGCCTGCGACGCAGGTTGCAAATGGATCCAGCTCCGTATTAAAAACGAAACGCCGGATAAAGTAATGCCGGTGGCAGAAGCGGTAAAAAAGATCTGCGACCGCTACCAGGCCGCCCTTATCATCAACGATTACCCGCAGATAGCGGTGGCGGTAGAAGCAGCAGGCGTACACGTGGGCAAACTGGATATGACCGTAGCTGCCGCCCGCGCTATTACCGGCAAAAATATGATTGTTGGTGGTACTGCCAATACCCTTGCAGATATCCTGCAACATGTACAGGATGGCGCCAGTTATGTGGGCGTAGGTCCGTACAGGTTTACTACCACCAAGCAAAATTTAAGTCCCATACTGGGCCTTAGCGGTTACCAATCTATCCTGCAGGCCCTGAAAGAAAAACAGATAGCCGTTCCCGTTATTGCCATTGGCGGTATTGTGCAGGAAGATATTCCGGGGCTGATGGAAGCCGGCATTCATGGCATTGCCGTTAGCTGGATGATTACGCATGCATCGGATAAACAAACCGTTGTTAATCGCATTCATGAACAGTTAAAACAATTATCTACATGGAGCCATTAGTTATTGCCGGCAGGGAATTTAATTCCCGCTTATTCGCCGGCACCGGTAAATTTTCTTCTCCGGAAGTAATGGAAAGCGCCCTGCTGGCATCCGGCAGTGAGCTGGTTACCGTAGCGCTGAAACGGGTAGACATGGATAATAAGGCAGATAATATGCTGCGTCACCTGTCGCATTCAGGCATACACCTGCTTCCCAATACATCCGGTGTGCGCACAGCCAAAGAAGCCGTATACGCCGCGCAGCTGGCCCGTGAAGCCCTGGAAACCAACTGGATCAAGCTGGAAATCCATCCTGATCCCCGGTACCTGATGCCCGACCCGGTAGAAACCCTACTGGCAGCAGAGGAATTGGTAAAACTGGGGTTTGTGGTACTTCCATATGTACATGCAGATCCGGTACTCTGCAAGCGGCTGGAAGATGCAGGCACTGCTGCCGTAATGCCGCTTGGTGCACCGATCGGAAGTAACAAGGGATTGAAAACCTTTGATTTCCTGGAGATTATTATTGCGCAAAGCAACATCCCCGTGATCGTGGATGCGGGCATTGGCAGTCCTTCCCATGCTGCGCAGGCCATGGAAATGGGCGCTGCGGCGGTATTAGTAAATACGGCCATTGCCATTGCCCGGAATCCCGTGCAGATGGCCGCTGCCTTTAAAGCAGGAGTAGAGGCGGGGCGGATGGCGTATGAAGCCGGTTTGCCTGCC
>NZ_DATMTE010000840.1:0-21709 GCF_035564935.1 Chitinophaga sp.
TAACCAGCCAGCTGCAGGCAAATCCTTACTGGAAAATTAACCTGGAAATAGAACCTGAAACCTGGAACCGGGTGAAGGTGGAAGAACCGGAGGCGTATGCCGCCTTCAAACAGTTATTTGCTGATCAGTCGCCCAACGGCCGCATTGAATATGTAAACCCGGCCTATGGCCAGAGCTATTTGTACACCGGCTCCGGTGAAAGCATGATACGCCAGTTCAGCTACGGCATACAACAATTAAGGGAACATTTCCCCGGCGCCGTATTCACTACTTATTCAAGCGAAGAGCCTTGTTTTACCAGTGCCCTGCCACAGGTACTACGCTCATTTGGATTTAAATACGCGTCCCTGAAAAATCCCAATACCTGCTGGGGCGGCTATACCCGCGCGTTTGGCGGTGAACTGGTGCAATGGCAGGGCCCCGATGGCAGCCGGCTGCTCACCGTGCCCCGCTATTCTTCAGAAGCGTTGCTGCCTAATTCCACCTGGCAAACCACCGCCTGGAATAACGGCAGGGAATATATACGCACTGCACGTGCTGCCGGTATCGCAAATCCCGTGGGCATGTGCCTGCAGGACGCCGGCTGGCGCAATGGCCCCTGGCTGAAACAACACGCCAAATACGAAACCTGGAGGAATTACATCGGCAACATAGCTAACCATGCCAATGCTCCTGTGTGGAAAGTAAGCCAGGAAGATATCCAGGTAAGCCTGGTATGGGGCGCGCAGGTATTACAACGTATTGCACAACAGGTGAGGGCTGCAGAAAATAAACTGGTATCGGCAGAAAAGTACGCAGCTATCACCGCACTCTGTGATAATATAGCCTGGCCGCAGCAACAACTGGACACCGCCTGGAAAACCTTGCTGCTGGCCCAGCACCACGACTGCTGGATTGTACCTTACAATGGCCGCAAAGGCGATACATGGATCGATAAAGTACAGCACTGGACAGACAATACCCTCTCCGTAAGCGATAATATCTTACAAAAAAATAATCGTCTCATAACCTATATCCGCGTGTTGAACACTACTGCACAACCCCGCGAAGAATGGGTGCAGTTGCCGGAAGGTACACAATGGAAAGTAACCAATAGTAAAGGAAAGCCGGTGGAAACATGGCAGGGGCGTATGAAAGCAACAGTACCGCCAATGGGATTCAGCATTTATAAACTACAACCGGCAACGGTAAAAAGCAATGTGCCGGTACGCGAACAAAATGGCCGTATTCACGCGGAAACAGATCTCTACCGCGCGGAAATTGACCCTGCAAAAGGAGGCGCCATCACCAGCCTGGTGGTAAAAGCCACCGGTAAAGAAATGGTGGATCAAAAAAACAGCCGCGGATTCAATGAACTGAGAGGATATTTTTACAATGAAAAAGCATGGCGCTCCAGCATGGATACTGCTGCCACGGTGCGCATCACGGAAAATAATAAAGCCCGCACGGTTGTAGAGATCAACGGTTTTATTGACGTCCATCCTTTTACACAACAGGTAGTATTCACCAACGGGCAGCGGAGAATTGACATGAAAGTGAAAATAAACTGGAAAGGCAATCCCGGTATCGGCGCCTATTCACAGGCGGATAACTACAGCGCGGAAGCATATCATAAAGCATTTTACAACGACAGCTGTAAACTGCAGGTGCTGTTCCCGCTTCAGCTTAAGGAACAACAGCTAAGTAAAGACGCCCCGTTTGATGTGACCGGCAGTCGCCTGGAGAACACCTTTTTCAGCAGCTGGGACAGCATCAAAAATAACGTGATCCTCCATTGGGCGGATGTAACGGATGGCAATAACGGACTGGCACTGTTTACAGACCATACTACCAGCTATGTACATGGAAAGGATTATCCCCTTGGCCTTACGCTGCAATACGCTGGCAGGGCGCTCTGGGGCCGTAATTATGATATCACCGGGCCAACGGAAGTAAACTATGCTATTGTGCCTCATAAGGGCAACTGGGAAACCGGCGGTATCAGCAACGAAGAAACACGTTGGTGCGAGCCGTTGCAGGTGATGCCGGCAGCCGGCGGAAAGGAGTTTTCATTACTTGCCCTGCAGGAGAAAAGCTGGCAGGTGTCCGCCCTGATCATGGATGGAAAAGATCTCCTGGTCAGGTTGTATAATACAGGCGGCAACAACGGTGAAAGCCAGCTCACCTTCAACGGCGCCGCCACGGCTGCTGTGATGGAACAATTGAATGGCGATGCGGGAGAAATACTTCCACAAAGAAAAGTATCTGGTAAAACAACCATCCGCCTGGCTGTACCGCGTTTCGGTATCCGCACCATCCGGTTAAAAAATGTATCTGTAAATTATTAAACTACTATATGAAAAAGCTATTGTATTCCATCGGGCTAACTGTTACTACCCTGTTTGCACAGGCGCAGGTAAAGCCCTTTCAGCAAAACGACCGCGTGGTGTTTGTGGGTAACAGCATTACCGAAGCAGGCGCTTATGTCTCTTACATCTATCTCTATTATATGACCCATTTTCCCGGTAAAAAAATGGTGATCATGAACGGTGGCATCGGCGGGGATAAGGCGGCTGATATGTACCGTCGCCTTGAATATGATGTGCTGGCTAAAAAGCCCAGTGTACTGGTACTTACTTTCGGAATGAACGATACCGGTTATTTTGAGTTTAATAACGCTGATGCCGATAAAACCGCCGCGGAGCGGATTGCCGCTTCCCGCCGCAGTTACCGGCAAATAGAACAACGGCTCCTGCAATTACCGGCCATACAAAAAGTGCTGATGTCGTCGTCGCCTTATGATGAAACTTCAAAGTTCAACAGGAATATATTTCCCGGTAAACATAAAGCTATGCTGGAAATCGTGAAATTTCAGGAAGAAGCGGCACGAAAAAATCACTGGGCTTTTACGGATCTTTTCCGTCCTATGACGGCGCTCAACGAACAACTGCAACAAAAGGATTCCACTTTTACCATGATAGGTTCCGACCGCATACATCCCGGTAACGCGGGCCACCTGGTGATGGCTTCCCTTTTCCTGAAAAGCCAGGGCCTGAGCGGCAAACCGGTAGCGGAAGTGCATATTAATGCAGGTAACGGTAAATTGCAGCAGTCGGTGAATTGCAATATCAGCCAGCTGAATGCAACTGCAGGTAAAGTGAGCTTCAATTACCTGGCTGCTTCATTGCCTTTCCCTATTGATACTGTCGCCCGCATCTGGGGCAATAACCAGAAACAATCTGATGCATTGAACTGGATTCCTTTTATGGAAGATTTTAACAGGGAAATGTTACAGGTAGATGGATTATCTTCAGGGGATTATACTTTACTGATAGATGGTCACCCGGTTGGTAAATGGTCGGCCGGCGCATTTGCACAGGGCATCAACCTGGCCACCGTTCCGGAAACACCACAATACAAACAGGCGTTGTCTGTAATGCAGCTTAATATTCGCCGTGCGGAAGTAGAAAGCCGCTTCCGCAGCTACTACTGGGTGCAAAGCAACTTCTTTGATAAAAAGCATTTACTCATGCACGATGACGCGGCTGCGCTGGATAGCGCCCGCGCCAATACAAAAGCCGACTGGGCGCTGCGCCATCACGAAGAAGTATATGAAACCGCCATGTATAAAGAACTGCGCGCTGCATGGCAGCAGGAAATTGATACGATCATTAAACTGATCTACACCATCAATAAACCTGCCCTTCATAAAATTGAGATCGTTAAATTGTAAAGATGAAAATTACTGCTCCCATATTTTTTTCAGCACTTTTATTGATGGCTGTTAGCGGCAACGCGCAAGGCCCGGCTGCATATGTGAACCCTTTCATAGGCGCCAGCACCAGCGAAGGTGCAGCAGGCATTTATCACGGCCTCGGGAAAACTTTTCCCGGGGCCGCCACGCCTTTCGGGATGGTGCAGCTGAGCCCCAATACCATTACTGGCGGCGATAATGGTTCCGGATACAGCTATGAACACACCACCATAGAAGGATTTGCCTTTACACAAATGAGTGGTATCGGTTGGTTTGGCGACCTGGGTAATTTCCTTGTAATGCCCGCCACCGGCCCATTGCAAACGGCTGCCGGCAGCCGGCAACACCCGGAAGAAGGCTATCGTTCTCCTTACTCCAAACAAACGGAGAAAGCCAGCGCGGGCTATTACGGCGTTAAATTAACGGAACATAATATCAACGCGGAAATGACTGCCGCCCCGCATAGCGGTATCATGCGATTTACCTTTCCCGCCGGTAAGCAGTCGCGCATTCAGATTGACCTGGCCCGCAGGGTAGGAGGCACCTCCACCTGGCAGGAAGTAAAGGTGATCAACGACAGTACCATTGCCGGTTACATGCAATGCACACCGGAAGGCGGCGGCTGGGGAAACGGCGATGGAAAAGCTAATTACACGGTTTACTTCTATGCACAATTCAGCAAACCGCTTTCAGATTATGGTACCTGGAGCGCCGATATCCCCGACGGATGGTCGCGCAAACGGGAAGATGTTGAAAGCGCCCGTTACCAGCAACAGATCGCAAAGGCTGTTGTAACGCCCGGCACGAAAGAAAAAGCAGGTAAACATCTCGGCTTCTACACGCAGTTTTCCACCGCGGAACAGGAAGCGGTGCTGATGAAAGCAGGTATTTCTTTCGTAAGTATTGAAGGCGCTAAAAACAACCTGCAAACGGAAATAAAAGACTGGAACTTTGACAGGGTAAAACAACAGGCGTTTGATTCCTGGAACAAAGCCCTGGGAAAAATGACGATCACCGGCGGTACGGAAGAGGAAAAGAAAGTGTTTTATACAGCCTTGTATCATACCATGATCGATCCCCGTAATTTTTCTGATGTGGATGGAAAATATATTGGGGGAGATGGAAAAGTACATGCCGTTAAAAACTTCAGCAAACGTACCATCTTCAGCGGTTGGGATGTATTCCGCAGCCAGATGCCGTTGCAAACCATCATTAATCCGCGTGTGGTGAACGACATGGTAAATTCGTTGGTAACGCTGGCCGATGAAACCGGTAACCACTACCTGGAACGCTGGGAACTCCTGAATGCCTACAGTGGTTGTATGATCGGCAATCCGGCTGTATCTGTAATGGCCGATGCATGGGCGAAGGGAATACGTGGTTTCGATATCAATAAAGGCTATGCCTTCGCCAAAAATTCCGTGGAGAAATTTGGTAATGGCAGCAAAGGATATTCCACCGGCGGATTAAGCGTTTCGCTCACACTGGAATACGCCTATTTCGACTGGTGCCTGGGCAAACTGGCCGGCGCACTTGGTAAGAAAGCAGACGAGAAAATATACCTGGCCCGCGGCGCCAATTACAGGAACGTATTTGACACGGCTAAGGGCTGGTTCCGCCCCCGCAACGATGATGGCAGCTGGCAACCCTGGCCGGAAGACGGTCGTATGCGGCAGGGCTACGGCACTATTGAAAGCAGCCCTTACCAGCAAGGCTGGTTTGTGCCGCAGGACGTACCGGGCATGGTAGCCCTCATGGGCGGAAAGGAAAAAGTACTGGCCGACCTGGCCGTGTTTTTTGAAAAAGTGCCGGAAAACATGATGTGGAACGATTATTATAACCACGCCAATGAACCGGTGCATCACGTGCCTTTCCTGTTCAACCGCCTGGGCGCCCCCTGGCTTACCCAGCAATGGACCCGCGAGATCTGCGCCCGCGCTTATCATAATTCTGTAGAAGGATTGGTAGGGAATGAAGATGTAGGGCAGATGTCTGCCTGGTATGTACTGGCGGCCAGCGGGTTGCATCCCGTATGCCCGGGAAGCGCCCGGTATGAGATCACCAGCCCGGTGTTCAATAATATTACCATCTCCCTTGATCCTGCTTACGCAAAAGGTAAGCAGTTTGTTATTACCGCCCGCAACAATACACCTGCCAACCGTTATATCCAGCGCGCCTGGTTAAACGGGAAACCATACCCCCACTGCTATATTAACCATGCGGATATTACCGCCGGGGGAACCCTGGTACTGGAAATGGGTAGCCAGCCCGCAAAGAATTGGGGAATTAAATAAAAAATTATTGGAAGGATGGCGGTACCGCTTTTCTAAGGTGTCATTACCATAGGGACTAACAGTAACCAATCAGAAATATCCCGCGTCGCCCCTGCTGCAGAAGGTTGCTTCTGCAGACAGGGGAGGACATGCCACGTATGTAAATTTTATCACCAAAAGCCGGATGCAAACACGTATTAACGTTATGAAAATGAAATTCGCATTCACTGCTCCTGTATGCCTATGCATAGGATTATTTACCCTGGTTTCCTGCGGTAAAAAGAACTTCCTGGATCAGACGGAAACGACTAACCTGGACGAGCAAACGGTATTTTCCGACAGCGCCCGCACAGTAGCTTTCCTCACCAACATTTACATCGACATTGGTTTCGCAGAAAGCGCTACCCGCTTTGGTAATGGCGGCCTCGATGCCTCCTGCGATGAAGCGGAACCGCAAAAATCCGCTACAGTAACAACGTCTATCCAGTTTGCCACGGGTACCGTAAACCCTTCCATCATCAGCGCCGATGCCTGGAATACACCTTATACCAACATCCGCCGGGTGAACCAGTTGCTGAAACACCTGCCCGGCTCACCCATCCCGTCGTATATCCGCAACGTGATGAGCGCGGAAGCGCGATTCCTGAGAGCATGGTACTATGCCGATCTGTTAAAACACTATGGTGGTATCCCGCTGATCGGCGACTCCGTGTATAAAGTGGAAGATAAGATCCCGGCTGTGCGCAACTCCTATAAAGAGTGTGTGGACTATATCGTATCGGAATGCGATGCCGCCGCCGCTGTATTACCGCTGGTAAGGATCCGGGAGGACTATGGCCGCGCCAGTGGCGGTGCGGCTATGGCGCTGAAAGCAAGAGTATTGTTGTACGCCGCCAGTCCCCTCTTCAACGGAGGTGGTATCAATAAAGAAGATGCCGCCACCTGCTACCCCGACAATGTGCCGGAACGCTGGAAACTGGCTGCAGATGCAGCGGCGGCGGTGATGAACACAGCTGCTTATTCCCTGAATGAAGACAATGCCACCGCTCCCGGTTATGGTTTTTATAAAGTATTTACCCTTAGGGTGAACCCGGAATATATCCTTGCCAAAATGCAGGGAGGCAACCGTGAACTGGAATCGGCCTGGCAACCACCGTCCAGGAACGGCGCCCAGGGCGGCTTTCCGTACCAGGGCTTTGTAGACGCCTTCGGCATGGCAAACGGTAAAGCCATTACAGATCCTTCGTCCGGTTATGATGCGGCTAATCCGTACAGTAACCGCGATCCACGTTTGGCTTATTCCGTGATCCGCGATCAAACGCCGCTGATACAGAACACCGGGCTGAAAGAACCGGTGAATATTTTCCTGGGCCCCGATGGCAAAGGGGTGAGCCAGGATGCCGTACACGCAGGAACCCCCACCGGTTACTACACCAACAAAATGCTTGATGAAAACATTGCGGCCAACTTTATACATGGTTCGCAACGCTGCTTCCCGCTAATGCGCTATGCAGAAGTATTGCTGAACTACGCCGAAGCACAGAACGAATACGCCGGCCCTGTAGCCGAAGTGTATAACGCAGTGGCACTGGTGCGTAAACGTGCAGGGTTGTTGCCTTACGAACTCCCGGCAGGGCTGTCTAAAGAACAGATGCGGGAAGCCATTCACGCGGAAAGAAGAGTGGAGCTGGCTTTTGAAGGACATCGCTTCTGGGATGTAAGAAGATGGAAAATAGCCGCACAAACGGAAAATAAACAGATGACCGGCATGGAAGTAAAACGAAACGGCGCTAATGTAACCTATACCATCTTTCCTGTACGCAAACATAATTTCCGCGATGCCATGTACCTGTGGGCCATCCCCCAGGGTGAAACAGCCAAATCTCCGGAGCTAAAACAAAATCCATCCTGGTAAAAAGTAAAAATATGAAATCAAGATTCCCGGTATGTTTACTGATGCCAATACTGGTACTCATCATCAACTCCTGCCACCGCAATGAAATAATGGTGCCCGAACCGGTAAAAGATATTGCCGGCGAATGGCGTATCGTTAAGGCCGTGCGCAACGGTGTGGATATCACCACGCTCACCGACTTCACAAAGTTCAGGATCCGTTTCACCACCGATCTGCAATATACCATTGAAAATCCACTGCCCTTTGTGGTCAGCAAAAACGGCAGCTATTCACTGGATGATCCCAAATATCCTTTCCGGATCAGCTTCAGCCAAACAGGTATCAGCACGCCGGTCAGCACCACCTTCACCTACCCGGTGGTAAACGGGAAACGGAACATGAGCTTCTCGTTCAGCCCGGGTTGCACGGCCAATACCTACCTCTACACTCTTGAAAGATTAAATCCCTGATCCAACACAATGCAACGCGTTATGAAAAAATATACTTACGGTATCATCCTGTTCCTGCTCCTGCTGGCCGGTTGCGTATTCCTCGACGGGGTAGACCAGCCCTCTTCTGCGAAGGCGGACCAGGAAATGACCATTACCATGCATAACCGCATCGATGTAGCGGATGGCGGACGCACCAATGTAAGGTTGATCGTTGGTTTCCTGGCGCCTAAAAGCTGGGCCGCCGCCACTAATTCAACCATCACTTTTACCACTCATTCATATGGCAATGGTAAAATGGTGCCGGTGCCGGCTACGGTTACCGCTAGCGGGAAAACATGGCCCGCCGCGCTGAAAGACAGGTTCGGCATGGGCGGCAACTATATGACAGACGACCTGGAATGGGTGGTGTTCTGGACAGAACAAGCCTATAATGTACCACAGGGCGTAAAAGATAACATCGACGTAACCATGGTGATCAAACCCGGTCCGGAAAATATGCAGTTTAAAACCGGCTACTTCCTTGGCACCAGCAGCGATGGACTCAGCGATGTATTCGGTTCCAATAACGTATACAAGTGCCAGTTCAAAGATTGCTTCTCCATAACAGATGGCCAGGGTGATCTCATCGATTTCTGTAACCCGCAGATTGCAGTAGTAACACCAGGTTCGGCTACCGACAATGATTTCCTCACCATGAGCTTTGACCCGGAGGTAGTGCAGACCGCCCTCAATGGCGTAAGTAATATTTACCTGTGCGCAAAAGGTTATACCAGCAACGGACAGGTGCTTGAAGTATGCACGCAAACAGACGGCACAAAACTGACACCTTATACCGGTAAAAAATCTGCCATCACTATCTGGCCCCGTGCCTACTTCAACCTGCAGGAAGGACAAACACTGGAAAAGATCGAATACTTCTTTACAGACGCCACCGGTACTGTAAAGGTTGGATTCAGCAATACTGCGGCTCCTTTTGTGTACACTTTCAAATGTCAATAACCTCCGTTCCATAAAACTGATACAATGGCTCACAACTACATTAAAAAATATATTCCAGCCTTTGCCTGTTTTGTACTTGCGCTTTGCGGGAACGTGCAGGCTCAGCAAACCGGCCCCATCACCGGCAGGCTGATAGATAATTACGGGCAGCCGCTCGCAGGGGTCGCCATCTTCATAAAAAATACCGGCGACAGTACCAGCACCAATGCCAACGGCGCATTTACCATACGTGCCGCACGAAATACTACACTGGTTTTCCGGCATCCCGGTTATAGGGAAATAGAACAGAAGGTACAGGATACAGCCATCACCCTGCGTATGGACGAACTGTTTATTCCCTTGCCACAGCGTATTCCTGTACTCTACGGGGAAGCATCTCCTAAAAGTTCAGTAGGCTCCGTTGCTACGGTATATACTAACCAACTTTCTACTACGCCCGCTACATTGTATGCCTATGCATTGCCTGGCCGTTTGGCCGGCCTTTATACCCAGCAGGTGAGCGGGTTCCGGAACCCCGGTACCAGCAACAACTTTGATGTGGATATCTTCATCGGGAATATTCCAAGACCCGGCGCTTCTGAACCCAACGATAATACCGAAATGAATTTATCGTTACGGGGACAGGTACCGGTTACTATCGTAGACGGTATACAACGCGATCTCTTTTCTATAGACCCGGAAAATATTGAATCCATTTCTGTACTGAAAGATGGACTATCTACCATCATGCTGGGGCAGCGCAGTTCCCGCGGCGTATTGCTGGTAACCACCAAACGCGCCCGCGCCGGCAAACCGCGCGTATCTTTTACCGCGCAAACCGGTATCCAGCAGTCGCTCAGCATGCCAAAGCCATTGCCTTCCTGGCAGTACGCTTACCTGCTGAACGAAGCCCTGCAAAACGATGGTAAGGAACCCTTATATAAAGAAGCCGATTTCATTGCTTTCCGCGACCACTCAAAACCTTATACCCACCCGGATGTAAACTGGTACGATGCCATCCTGCGTGATAACGCGCCCATGTCGCGCTACAACCTGAACATCAACGGGGGAGGCAATACCGCGCGGTATTCGGTGTCACTGAATTATACCGGCCAGCAGGGTATCTTCAATACTTCTTCTGCTAATAATTATAATACCAATGCAGGACTGAAACGTTATCTTATCAACACCGATGTGAACATCGATGTGAGCAGGAACTTCAATGTAGGTATGCAACTCTTTGGCCGCCTTCAGGAAGGAACACAGCCCGGCGCCGGCATCGGTAATGTACTGAGCGGATTGCTGTCGACTCCCAACGGCGCCTATCCCGTTTACAATCCCAACGGCAGCTGGGGCGGTACCAATAACCTCACCACCAACCTCCTGTCGCAAACGCTCAACAGCGGCTATATCCAGGACAACAGCAAAGATGTAATGGCCAATGTGGACCTGCGCTATAACCTGGGCGACTGGCTGCCGGGGTTATCACTGAAAGGCAAAGGCAATCTCTCTATCCAGTCGGCCAACGCCATAGACCGCAGCAAAAGAGACCTGGTATACAAAGTATCGATAGACCAGGAAGATACGTTGTATGCGAAGTACGGCAATGCCATGGCGCAGCAGAATAATTTCATTTCCGTTTTCAATGCGCAATACTTTTTCGGCCAGGCATCACTGAACTACGACCGGCAATTTGGCCGTCATGGCGTAAATGCCGTAGTGCTGGCGGATACCAGGCAAACCATCTTTAACTACGACCTCCCGGGTAAATCCACCAATCTTTCCGGCAAGGTGGCGTATAACTATGCAGACAAATATTTCATAGAAGGCGCTGTTAACAGGAGTAGCTTTAACCGTTACCTGCCCGGTAAACAAACCGGTACCTTTTTCGCAGGCGGTATCGGCTGGGATCTTGCACAGGAAAGTTTTCTTAAAGAAAACAGCCGCTGGCTGAACCAGTTGAAATTAAGAGCTACCTACGCACATACCGGCAACGGTATCGATAACTCCGGCTATTACCTTTGGCGCCAGGACTTCAGCGAAGACAATGGCGTAGGCGGTGGTATCTACTCCCAGGGAACGGCCCGCTCACCGGCTTCCGGCTTTAAGGAAAATGGTTTGGCCAATGTGAATATCTCCTGGGAAACCGCCCGCAAAATGGATGTAGGCATGGATATATCCCTGTTTGGCAACAAACTGCAGGTAACCGGTGATTATTACCACGACCGCTATGAAGATCTTTTGCAGATACGCGGAAAAAGCATCGCGCTTTCCGGCGCTGCTTACCCACCGGAAAATATCGGTATTAACCTGTACCAGGGCGGAGAGCTTACTGTAACCTACCAGGGCAGGGTGAAAGACTTCAATTATTTCGTTACTGCCAACGGCAGCATAGAAGGCACCAAAGTGGTGTTTATGGATGAACAACGCCGCGATTATGAATGGAACAGAAGAACAGGACAACCCGTAGGCATGCGCTTCGGCTATATCGCAGACGGATTTTTCCAGAGTGCCGAAGAAGCCGCAGGCAGCGCCACCATTGCCGGTTATAAACCATTGCCCGGCGATATACGTTACAAAGACCTGAACGGTGATGGCGTTATCAACCAGTTTGATGAAGCGCCTATCGGTACTTACAAACCCCGCATTTATTATGGTGTAAACTTCGGTTTCTCCTGGAGAGGAATAGAAGCCAGTGCATTGCTGCAAGGCGTAGCCAACCGGGTGAATTATATAGATAACGGCGCTACTGAAGCCGGGTTCCAGTTTATGAATTTTACTTATGGCCAGGCGTATGAACAGATCACAGGCCGCTGGACGCCCGAATCAGCCGCAACGGCCACGTATCCGCGTTTAACCGCCGATGCCAACAATACCTATAACAAGGTAGCTTCTTCCTTTTGGATCCGCAACGGGAATTATTTCCGGCTGAAGAATATAAACGTTGCTTATAATCTTCCTTACAGGTGGACAAGCCGTGTGAAGCTTGGCAGCGTAAAGGTATTTGCCAATGCACAGAACCTGTTTACACATGCTGCATATGATTTTGTTGATCCCGAAGTGGGCGTAGGAGCGTATCCTATCCAGCGGGTATTGAATACCGGTATCAACATAAAATTTTAGTCCGCCATCTAAACAACGCACCATGAAACATTTCCGCATATTGATTTTCCTGGCCGGCTGCATGACTGTTGTTATCAGCTGCCGGAAAGACTACGAAGTTATTCCGCTCGAAAAGGTAACTATCGAGTATGTATTTGACCAGGACGATTCCCTGGGCACTTACGCCAATAAATTCCTCAACAGTATTTATTCCAAACTGCCCGGTGGTTATAACCGCGTAGGTGGCGACTTGCTGGATGCTGCATCTGATGATGCGATTTCAGGACTGGTGGGCACCTCTTCCGTATCGCAGCTTGCCACAGGCGCTTATACTTCTTATGCTACCATCGCAGATGAATCGCCCTGGAACAATTGCTACGCTGCCATCCGTGCCGCCAGTCTTTTTGTTTCCAACATCGATGTATCGCCGGTGAAAGAGAAATTACCCAACGGCGCTTCCATCCGTTATGCCTGGAAGGCAGAAGCCCGCTTCATCAGGGCGTTGTTCTATTTTGAACTGCTGAAGCGCTATGGCGGTATACCGTTAATGGGAGATAAGGTAAGGGAATTGGGAGATGATGTACAGATACCACGCAGTTCTTTCGCTGAATGTGTAAGCTATATTGTAAACGAATGCGATGCTATTAAAGATAGTCTGCGCCCCAATCCCGTAGTAGCGCCGGAACTGAACAGCCACCGCGCTACAAAAGGCGCTGCGCTGGCATTAAAGGCACGTGTACTGTTATATGCCGCCAGCCCTTTGTTCAACGGGCAGAATATAGAAGCAGGCAATGCACTCACCGGGTATGCCAGCTATGATAAAGAACGCTGGAAGCTGGCGGCAGATGCTGCCCGCGAGCTGATCAACGAAAAAACTTTTTCGTTGCTGCCTAATTTCAAGGATATATTCATTACCCAAAATAACAGCGAGGTGATCTTCTTCCGCCAGGGTGGAAACACTACGGAAATAGAAGGCACCAACGGACCGGTTGGTTTTGCCGCCGTAGCCAGGGGGCGCACCAATCCCACCCAGGAACTGGTAGATGCCTTTCCTGCCAATACCGGCGTACCTATCACAGATCCTGCGTCGGGCTATAACTCTAACAGCCCCTATGCCAACCGCGATCCGCGCCTGGCTATGACCATCCTCTACAACGGCGCCCGCTGGCTGAATACAGAACTGCAAACATTTGAAGGAGGACAGAACCGGCCCGGCGGTGCGGAACCCGGTACCAAAACATCGTATTACATGCGCAAGTTCATGGGCAACTTTGAAAATGCTACGCAATACAGTAATACCAGCCACGACTGGATCATACTGCGCTATACGGAAGTACTGCTCAATTTTGCGGAAGCGGAAAATGAATACAGCGGCCCCACGGCAGCGGTATACCAGGTATTGAAAGACCTGCGCGCCCGTGCAGGCATCACCCCAGGTGATAATGGTATGTACGGCCTCCGCGAAAATATGTCTGCAGATGAGATGCGCAATGTAATACGCAACGAAAGAAGGATAGAACTGGCTTTTGAAGAGCACCGCTTCTGGGATATACGCCGCTGGAAAATTGCGCAGCAGGTATACAGCAAAGCACTCCACGGTATGAGCATCATCAAGGAAGGACCCGGCTTTAATTACAATGTAACAGAGGCATTCAAACCTGTTTTTGTGGCGCCGAAAATGTACCTGTACCCGATCCCCTACGATGAGGTGGTGAAGAACGATAACATGCGCCAGAACCCAGGATGGTAAAGTCATATCCCTTACAAGAAATTTAACTGACTGAAGATGAAAAATATTATACTGTTTCTCCTGCTGCTGCTCACTGCGCCGTTCCTCGCAACGGCCCAGCAAAGAATTGTAAGCGGTACGGTAAAAGATATGAACGGCGTACTGCCCGGCGCTTCCATTTCGGAAAAGGGTATGCCTGCCAACGGCGTGATTGCCGATGCCAACGGCCGGTTCAAGCTCACGCTGAAAGGTACTTCGCATACACTGATCGTAAAGCTCATCGGTTTCTCCGCACAGGAGGTAGATGTGGCCGGCCGCGATGCGGTTGATGTAGTGCTGCAGTCGTCAACACAAGGTATTGATGAAGTGGTGGTAGTGGGCTTCAATACCGCCAAACGTATTACCAGTACCGGTGCGGTAAGCGCCATCACCGGTTCGGAAATCAGGAATGTGCCTACAGCCAATGTGCAGAATGCACTGATGGGAAAACTGCCGGGCTTCGTATCCCAGCAACGTTCCGGTCAGCCGGGAAAGGATGCATCCGACTTCTTCATCCGCGGGGTTAGCTCGCTGAATGCAGATGGCAATAAACCGCTGATCATTGTAGATGATATCGAATATTCTTACGACCAGTTACAGCAGATCAACGTGAACGAGATCGAAAGTATTTCCATTTTAAAAGATGCATCTACTACAGCGATCTACGGTATCAAAGGAGCCAACGGTGTACTGGTGGTATCTACACGCCGTGGTAAAGCAGGGCTCCCACAGGTGAATGTGCGCGTGGAATCCGGGCAGCAATCGCCCGTTAAAACGCCGAAGTTCCTGAACTCCTACGATGCGGCTACGCTGGTGAATGAAGCGTACAAAAACGATGGCCTTGCGCCGAAGTTCACGGCGCAGGATCTTGAACTGTTTAAAAGCGGCGCCGATCCTTACGGGCATCCTGATATCAACTGGTACGATGCGGTGTTTAAAAAACACGCTTACCAGGCCAATACCAACGTAGATGTTTCAGGTGGTACGGATGCGGTGAAATATTTTATTTCCGGCGGTTTCCTTACGCAAAACGGGTTGGTAAAAGATTTTTCTGATCCCAGGAACGAGGTGAACACCAACTACTTCTTCCGCAGGTATAATTTCCGCTCCAATCTCGATATGCGCGCTACCAAAACGTTAACGATGCGGCTTAATCTCACCACCCGCTTTGGTGATATTAACCAGCCCAAATCGGCCAACGTGGTATCGGAAGTATATAACTTTGAAAAAATACATCCTTACTCTGCACCAATGATGAACCCCAATGGCAGCTATGCCTATGCAGCAGATACAAAGGATGCGTTGCCAACGCTCAATGCGCGGCTGGCCAACGGTGGCTACAGCCGCACTAAAAGAACCGACTTCGATGTGTTGTATGATGTAACCCAGCAACTCGACTTCCTCACGAAAGGATTATCGCTCACCGGCCGTATCGCATACGGCGGGATAGAACAATATGCCAGGAACCTGTTCCGCGAAGCAGAGCCGCCTTCCTATTATTATAATCCGGCCGACCAGTCGTACACCCTTGATCCGCGCGGCAACTACCGCCTGCAGAAGTATCGCGTTACAGGAAATACGGATCTCTACAGCCGGAACGTAAATACACAGGCCTTCCTCAGCTACAACCGTGTTTTCGGCGATCACTCCTTTAACGGGCTGGCGCTGTATAACAGGCAAAGCTATACGTCGAAGGCAGATATTCCCGCCAACTTCAGGGGCTTCTCATTTAAGGTGGGTTACAACTACAAACAAAAGTACCTGCTCGATTTCAACGGCGCCTACAATGGTTCCGACAGGTTCCAGGCGAAAAAACGTAACGGCTTCTTCCCGGCTATAGGCGCAGGATGGAGCATTTCGGAAGAGCCTTTCTTTAAACATAATATAACTTTCGTAAGCCTGTTGAAAATACGCGGCTCATATGGTGTGGTAGGTTCTGATGTTACTTCGGGTAACCGCTACCTGTATCGCCAGGAATATGTAAACGGCGGTGGTTATTCTTTTGGGGAGAATGACACGCAGAACGGTTCTATCTACGAAGGCGACCTTGGTAATCTGAATGTTACCTGGGAGAAAGCAAAAAAAGCAGATGTAGGTATCGACGTAAATCTCTTTAAAGACAAACTATCTTTCACAGTAGATTATTTTCACGATATCCGCTTCGATCAGCTGGTTCGCAAAGGCTCTGTGCCAAATATCATCGGTATTGGTTACAGTCCTACCAACGTAGCCAGGACCAGCAACCAGGGCTTCGACGGACAGATCAACTACCGGGGAAATATCCGCCAGGTATTGTTTAATACCAGCCTCGTATTCCAGTATTTTAAAAATAAAGTACTGTTTAAAGATGAAGCACAGCCCGCCTATCCATGGCTGCGGCAAACAGGTCTTCCTATCGATCAGCCATTCGGATACACTTTTATCGGGTACTACACACCGGAAGATATCCAGAAGATCCAGGCGAATACACATGATAAACCCGCTACGCCGCTCAGTGAGTATCCTATCCAGGCGGGCGACCTGAAGTACAAGGATATCAACGGCGACGGCGTGATCGATAACAACGACCAGGGGCCAATTGGTAAACCCAACCTGGCCAGCACGGTGCTTGGCCTCACACTGGGCGCCAGTTATAAAGGCTTTAGCGTAAACCTGCTGTTCCAGGGATCTTTCGGGTACAGCTTCAGCGTGGTGGGCACCGGTATCGAAACTTTCCAGAGCCAGTTCCAGCCTATCCATCAGCAACGGTGGACGCCGGAAAATGCTGCCAATGCACAGTTTCCGCGGCTTACCAGCAACCCTACCACTATCAACAGCGCACGCACCTATATGTCGGATTTCTGGCTGATCGATGCACGTTATGTGCGACTGAAAACAGTAGACCTGGGCTATCAGCTGCCGAGCCGCTGGTTACCGGCACGGATCAATAATGCCCGTCTTTATATGAGTGCATATAACCTGTTCACATGGACCAACTACAATAAATACCAGCAGGATCCTGAAGTGGCCAGCAACTCCGCAGGAGATGCGTATATCAATCAGCGTGTGATCAACCTGGGTATTCAAATCGGTTTTAAATAATATCCTTATGAATAAACTGCTATTGCTATTGATGACCGGCAGCATTTTCTCTTCCTGTATGAAGAACCCGCTCAGTGGGTACCAGAGCCAGGAACGCGCCATTGTTTCCTTCCGCTTGCCGCAGGGCCAGGTAGGGGCGTCAGAAATTGTAAACGGAACAGATTCCGCTACGGTTACCCTGTGGGTGGAGAAGGATGTGGACCTGAGTGCTATCAGTCCGCTGGTAACTGTTTCCAAAAGCGCTACCGTGCTTCCTGCACCAGGTGTGAAAGTGGATTTCGCGGCAAACGGTAATCGCTATACGTACCGCGTTACTTCCGAAGCAGGTATCCAGAAATACTGGTATGTGCGCATCCTTAAAAAGGCCGACGAGGTTACCGGTCCCCGGTTGCAGCTGTTACCTAACAACGGGCGCTGGGATCCGAACGTAACTGTGTACAGCGATCTTGATTACAACGATTACCTTACCCGTTACCAGAACTGGAACGGCGGCGACGGATGCTACTCCGCGCTGTTGCCGGACGGCCGTATTGTATGGTCATTCCAGGATAGCTTTTTCGGGCAGGTGAGCGCTGACCGTAACCGCACCAATAACGTGATGCTGCGTAATGCTGCACACCTGCAGCTGGATACATCTTTACAAAGCTTTGTGCAGCTGAATCCCGGTACCGGTAGCGCCAGTCAAACCTGGATCAAGTATGGCACAGCCGCGGAAGACCAGGACTGGTACTGGCCCGGCGCAGGACAGGTACATAACAATAAATTCCAGATGTTGCTGAGTCATGTCAGGAAAACCGGCAGCGGCGCCTGGGATTTTGCGCATGTAAGCACAGACCTCGCCATTTTCGAGTTGCCCTCCATGCAACTCAGCCAGATAATAAAAGATAAAGACGTGCTTAGCAACTACAGCGCAGGCAGTATGCAGGCGCCGGATGGCTACACGTATATGTACAGCACCGAAAACGGTTTCCTTACTTCTTCCATGTATGTAGCCCGCGTAGCCGGGCAGGACCTCACCGGCGCCTGGGAATATTACAATGGTACCGGCTGGAGCAACACGCCCGTGAAGTATAATGTTTGCAATGATATTAGTCAGCCTAACGTGTTTTTCAAAGATGGAAAGTATTACCTCGTATCGCAGCAGATCATTTTCGGGCTTGATATTTACATTCTTGAATCCAGCACACCGGTTGGGCCGTGGACCAACAAGCGCACCATTTATCACATACCCGATCAATACACCGGTGATATGATCACCTATAATGCTTTTGTGCATCATGCACTGAGCAGGCAGGGAGAACTGGTCATCTCCTATAATATCAATCCCACTGATTTTGCCACCAACTTTAACAGTCCCGGTAGTGCAGACAGGTACCGGCCGTATTTCGTAAGGGTATTCAATTGGAAATAGCAGTTAATCATGTTCAATAGCAAAGGAAAAAAATTACTGGCCCTATTAATGATGACAGGGCTGGCAGTAAAAGCACAGGAAAAGACGTTCAGCTTAAACAGTAGTAACACAGCGGTACACTGGAAAATAAAAGCCGCATCGGAAGTAAATGAGGAGCCGGATATTTATGCGCCCGGCTACAACGATCAGCATTGGGTAAACGGTGTAGTACCAGGCACTGTATTCGGCGCTTTTGTAACAGCTGGCCTGGAGAAAGACCCCAATTTTGGTGATAATATTTACCAGGTAGATAAGAAAAAATATGACCGCGATTTCTGGTACCGGGCCACGTTTACGCCTACACGTAATAACGCCGGAAAGCAATGGCTGAATTTCGAAGGCGTGAACCGCAAAGCGGAAGTATACCTGAATGGCCGGCGTATAGGCGCATTGGATGGTTTTATGGACCGGGGTAAATTTGATGTAACAGATCTGTTGAGATATGATCAGCCTAATGTGCTCCTGTTACTGGTACACTGGCCCGGTACGCCTATTGTGAATTATTCCAGTCCTACTTATATTTCCAGCGCCAGCTGGGATTGGATGCCTTATGTACCTGGTCTTAACATGGGGATTACAGACGATGTATATCTTTCCGGCTCCGGCCAGGTGACTATTGCAGATCCATGGATACGTACTGCTTTGCCGGATTCATCGCGTGCAAAGCTAAGTATCAGTATGGACCTGGATAATCATTCCGCAACCGCGCAGGAAGGAGAAGTATCCGGTGTTATTCAGCCGGGCAACATCCGTTTCTCTAAAAAAATAAAACTACCCGCAGGGCAATCTGAACAGGTATCGTTTGATCCTGAAATAGCGCATCCACAGTTATGGTGGCCTAACGGTTATGGCGGTCAGCCGCTGTATACCTGCCAGCTGCAATTTGTATCCGGCGGCAATTTGTCCGACAGCAAAAAGATCACCTTTGGGGTAAAGCAATACAGTTATGATACCCTCGGCGGTGTATTGCACATCAGTGTGAATGGTAAACGCATATTTATAAAAGGCGGTAACTGGGGCATGTCTGAATACATGCTGCGTTGCCGTGGTGAAGAATATAATACGAAGGTGCGCCTGCATAAGGAAATGAATTTTAACATGATCCGCAACTGGATAGGCAGCACTACCGATGAAGAGTTTTATGATGCCTGCGATAAGTATGGTATGCTGGTATGGGACGACTTCTGGTTAAATTCACATCCTAACCTGCCTAAAGACGTTTTTGCCTTTAACAGGAACGCGGTGGAAAAGATCAAACGCCTCCGCAATCATCCCAGCATAGCCGTATGGTGCGGCGATAATGAAGGCTATCCTTTACCGCCGCTGAATGGCTGGCTAAAGGAAAATGTAGCTACCTATGATGGCAACGACCGTCTTTACCAGGCGAACTCGCATTCAGATGGCTTAACCGGCAGCGGTCCCTGGGCTAACTTTATGCCGGCCTGGTATTTCACAAAGTATCCCAATGGCTTTGGAGGAACACCTGGCTGGGGCTTACGCACAGAAATAGGTACCGCCGTTTTCACTTCTTTCGAAAGCTTTAAAAAATTTATGCCGGACAGCAGCTGGTGGCCGCGTAATAAAATGTGGGATCTGCATTTCTTTGGTCCCTCCGCAGCCAACGCAGGCCCCGACCGGTACGATGACGCCATTAATAAAAGTTATGGCAAAGCCACGGGCATTGAAGACTATTGCCGTAAAGCGCAACTCGTAAATATAGAAACCAACAAAGCATTATATGAAGGCTGGCTGCATCACATGTGGAACGATGCTTCCGGTATAATGACCTGGATGAGCCAAAGCGCCTATCCCAGCCTGGTATGGCAAACCTATGATTATTACTACGACCTTACCGGCGCCTACTGGGGCGTTAAAAAAGCCTGCGAACCATTGCATATCCAATGGAGTGCGGCAGATAATTCTGTAAAAGTGATCAACACCACAGCGAAGCAATACCAGGGCTTACAGGCGAAAGCAATTGTTTACAATATGGATGGAACGCCCGCGCCAACGTTCGGTAGAAAAGCGACTATTGATGCCGCTTCCAACACCGCTACCCCGTGCTTCGATCTGAACTTCAGTATCGATAACCTGGCCTTTAAGAAACCGGCGCTGGCATCTTCTTCTTCACCGGAAAGCGCAGGGGCCGCCGCAGTGGCGGATGGCAGCACTGGTTCAAGATGGAGCAGTAATTACACCGATAATGAATGGGTCTATGTTGATTTAGGCACTGCGCAAAATATCAGCAGTGTAATGCTGCATTGGGAAGATGCATATGCGAGCGCCTACAATCTCCAGGTGTCTGACGATGCAAAGCAGTGGCAGGATGTATACACCACTGATGCCGGTAAAGGAGGCATTGAAACCATTACCGTTAAGCCGGTGAAAACACGGTATGTACGCATGCTTGGTCGCAAACGCGCCACTGAATGGGGCTATTCATTATTTGATATGGAGGTGTATGGCCAACGCAGCAAGTCATTAACGGATGTGCAGTTCATCCGCCTGTTACTGAAAGATGTCCGGGGAAAACTGCAGTCGGAGAACTTCTACTGGAGAAGCAGTCGCATGGCTGATTATACAGCACTGGATAAGCTGCCCCCCGTTCAGTTGAAAACCTCTTCCATATTGGAACAGCATGGCGACAGCACCCGTGTTATTGCTACTATTACCAATCCCGCTTCTTCCCCCGCATTTGCCGTGCATGTGCAGTTGCTGAGGGCAGATAACAATGAGCGCGTATTACCTGCTGTGATGGATGATAATTATTTTACGCTTTTAAAAGGAGAGAAGAAGCGGGTGGAAATTATGTTTGAAAAAAGATTGTTGAAAGATGGAAAGTATAAGTTGGTAGTAACACCTTATAATCATTAGGGTTATTGGGGAAACTGAATAGCAGCAATAAAGAGTTGTTGGGCTGCAGCTTATGTAAAAAGGGAAGATAGTTTTGTTGGTTTTGAATTTTAAAGGGTGTCTTC
>NZ_DATMTE010000841.1:0-14291 GCF_035564935.1 Chitinophaga sp.
GATTTTTTAATGATGGTTGATATGGGTTACTGCATGCAGGCGCCGGCAGCCTGTATGTGATCCCGATTTCAGCGATTTTGGTGGAAACGCCTGTTATTAAAATTGAATCAGCACTTTGTCCGGTTGTATTTGAAAACTACATCCGGCTGTAAAACAAAAGATGTTCAAAACTTTTTCTAATTTATCGTTGTCGAACGCGCCGAAAAACCGTTTGGCATATAACGGATTTCCATTTACGCGGAATGGTATTCCATACCAGTTTTCCAGTTGCCGTATTACTTCGGATACGCTGGCGTTATCAAATACTAATTTGCCGGATTTCCAGGTGCGCAAAGCAATGGTATCAAAAGGTGCTTTGCTCATTTCCTGCTTCGCCTCATTCCACTTCGCCTGTTCACCGGGGGCCAGCGTGAGCGGTGTTGCCGCGCCTGATTTTTCGCTCACTTTTATTTTGCCGCTGAGCAATGATACGGTCGACTGTGGCTCATACGGATACGATTTAACCAGGAACGAGGTGCCCAGCACTGTTGTTTGAATTTGCTTGCTGGTTACCATAAACGGATCTTCCGGATTGGTTTGTACATCAAACAATGCGGCGCCTTTTACCAGTTCCACATGCCGGTGTTTGTTACTGTAATCGGAAGGAATCCTTACTGTAGTATTGGCATTCAGGATCACTGAAGAGCCATCCGGCAAAGTGAGCAGTTTGCGTTGTCCCCATTCACTGGAATATACCAGGAAAGTGTTAGGGATGGTAGCTGGCTTATGCGGCTTCAACCGTGGCCACAACAAGGTGATGCCTCCCAGCAGCAGTAGCACCGCTGCTGCGCGCCATGCTATCTGACGGTAGTTGATACGGCGTACAGGGCGGGTGGCTTTCACCGCCTGTTGCAGCCTGTTTAACTGCGCGGCTCTGTCTTTTTCTGCTTCGGTAGCGTTAATATTATAATACAGGGCTACTGCCGCCGCCACCTTGACTTTTATTTCAGGATGCTGCAGGATATAGCTTTCCCATTTAGCAATAGCCGTATCATTGTTTCTCCGGATATATTGCAAAAAGGTGTCGTCGAGCAACAGGTCTAATTCATTCAGGTCCTTTGGCAGCATTCTCCATCCATTTTTAAAGTAGAGCAACAAACGGCTCCCTTTTACCGGGTATGTACCGGTAAATTTTCAGATTTTGATAATTTTTATTTTAAAGAAGCTTTATTGAAAATAATCTAACAAGGAATCTATAAGGGAAGTAACAGCAGTAGTGTTCTCAAATGCAGGTTGCCGGATCTGAGATCCTGTTCAAGTGATTGCTTCAGCGATTTAAGTGCTTCGTACAAGTGATTATAAACGGTGCGGTGCGTAAGCCCCGTGATGTCTGTTATTTCGTCGTAGCTCCTGCCTTCATAAAAGCGGAGGTTAATTAATTCTTTCTGTCTCGGACTCAGTAAAGCGATGGCTTCCTGTATACGTCCGATGGCGGCTTTGTTTTGTTGCTGCTGCATCAGCAGTTGTTCGGCAGAAGGAGCGTTGCTGCCGGTTTCAGCTTCCATCCAGAGCGATAACAGGCCATTGTCTTTTTTTTCCTGTTGGAGGTGCTGCAACAGTTTGCGTTTGAAAGAGGTGATGATGTAACTGCGTACATTATTTACGGTATCCAGTCCTGCCCTTTTCTCCCAGAAATAAAGAAACACCTGTTGGATACAGTCTTTCACCGGTTCGCTTCTGGCGCATATTTTAAGGCCCAGGAAAAGGAGCAGGTGATAATACTTTTCATACAAGGTATATAGCGCCGGTTCCTCTCCATGCCGAAACCTGTTCCACAGGTCTGTATCCTTATTATCGATCATACCGCAACAAAAGAACGAAAAAATCGGCTGCTTACGGACGGATTTTTTCCGCTGCTTCCATCAGCGCTTCCACAGCGGCCTTTCCCTCTTTGCCCAGATCCAGGCTAAAATCATTCACATATAAGTCAATATGCTGGCGCATCACAGATTCATCCATTTCCTGCGCATGTGATTTTACATAATCAGATAGCTGCGGATAAGTGGTATAACTATGCTGCAGGCTTTTGTGAATAAGGGCGTCCAGTTGTGCGCGGGTGGCTTCCGGCACATCTTTACGGATAAAGATGCCTCCCAGGGGAATAGGATTGCCGGTGGTTTGTTCCCAGTATTCTCCCATGTCCATCAGTTTTACCAGGCCCCTGAGCTGGTAAGTGAAGCGGTTTTCGTGGATGATCACGCCTGCATCCACATCACCGTTCAACACGGCGTTTTCAATTTCAGAAAACAGCATCACCTTTTTGTTGGTGGCTTCGGGGAAAGCAATTGAGAACAGGAGGTTGGCAGTAGTGTTTTCACCCGGAATGGCGATAGTCATATTTTTTATCTCTTCCAGGGGAATGTCCTTTTTTGCAATGAGCAATGGCCCGCAGCCCCGTCCCAGTGCGCTGCCGCTGTTGAGCAGTTCGTACCGGTCTTTTACTTTGAGGTACACCGCAAAGCTCAGTTTGGTAACAGCCAGTTTGCCTTGCAGCGCCCAGTTGTTCAATGTTTCCACATCCTCAAGATGGGTGTCGAAGGTAAATTCCTTTGTATCTATTTTGTTGTTTACCAGTCCATCAAAAATGAAAGTATCATTCGGGCAGGGTGAAAAACCTAAAGATAAATGCATAGCTATCAAAATTTTATATGCTGTCGTTAAATTCCGGCCAGTGTTTCCACGGTTTTTACCAGTTCTTCGTTGAGTGTTTTTACTGCCAGGGGAATCTTCCATTTACTTTTATCCCTGATTTCCACATAGTTGGAAATGCTCCGGAGCTGGAGGAAGGGTATTTCTTCCAGCAGGCAGGCGTAATGAAAAGCGGCGCCTTCCATGCTTTCCACGTCAGGGTCGTATTTAGCCGCCAGTTTTTGTATGGTAGGTTCGCTGCCGCTTACCAGGTTTACGCTCACGCCGGTAGCAATGGGCAGGGGAGGCACTTCAGGCAGGCCTGCAAAGGTATTCACCAGGCTGTTGCCGGTAAACGGCGGTTGTGATGGCTGCCAGAGCTGTATATCAAATAAATCTTTAAACTGATCATTGTCTTCCGCACCCAGGTCGGCCAGGTATTCCTTTTTTATAAGCAGCACTTCCCCCAGCTCGCGGTGGTGGCGGAAACAGCCGCCAATACCGGCTTGTATGGCTATATCGGGCCGGTTTACCACCAGGTGCCTTCCCAGGCTGAAAGCGGTGTGCATCATGCCAATACCGGCAATCAATACGTCTATAGTGCAGTTCGCGGCTTTAAGGGCCGGGATATGCGTGTCGAGGTACTGTAAAAAAGGCTGTATTTCCAGCGTGGTAGCCGCGGTCACCAATATTTTCATCCGGTAAAAATACGGCAAAAATGATTGCTTGCCGTGTAAAACAATTGACAGGAATTAGGATAAATTGGCACTACTCGTTTAATAGTGGTATTTTTGCAAAAATTTTTTGCAATAATGATTTATTTAACGCGAGTAGAAAACTTCAATGCAGCGCATAAGTTATCTAACCCGGGCTGGAGCAAAGAGAAGAACGAGGAAGTTTTTGGTAAGTGTGCCAATGAAAACTGGCATGGTCATAATTACGAACTGCACGTCACTATAAAAGGCAATCCTGACCCGGAAACGGGTTTTGTATTCAATGCCAAAACTTTGGGAGTAATTATCCGGGATGCGGTGATAGAAAAGATAGATCACCGGAACCTGAACCTGGATGTTGATTTTATGAAAGATAAATTCACATCTGCCGAAAATTTATCGATCGCTATCTGGGATCAGCTGGCCAAACACCTGCCGCCAGAAGTACAGCTGCACTGTATCAAGTTATACGAAACCCCACGCATATACGTAGAGTATTACGGTGGAAAATAATACCTGTTACCCGGCCTTTGAAATATACTAAATCATATAAGAATGGCGTATAATAAGAACGAAAGTTACGACGAAAAGATCACGTCCGGTCTTGTAGAGAACTATAAAAATTGCCTGCACCTGCTGGGAGAAGACCCCGAAAGGGAAGGGCTGCAGAAAACACCTGAGCGGGTAGCCAAAGCCATGCAGTTCCTCACGCAGGGATACCAGCAGGATGCACGTGAAATACTGGAAGGCGCAAAGTTTACAGAAGCATATAGTGAAATGGTAATAGTGAAAGACATAGAATTATATTCTATGTGCGAGCATCATATGTTGCCTTTCTTTGGAAAAGCGCATGTGGCCTATATTCCAAATGGGTATATCACCGGCCTGAGCAAAATTGCCAGGGTGGTAGATGTATACGCCCGCCGCTTACAGGTACAGGAACGCCTCACCCACCAGATCCTGGATGCCATCCAGGAAACCCTGCAGCCACAGGGCGTTGCCGTGGTAATTGAAGCGCAACACCTGTGCATGATGATGAGAGGGGTGCAAAAGCAAAATTCCCTTACCACCACATCCGCCTTCAGTGGCCAGTTTGAGCACGGCACTACCAGGGCGGAGTTTATGAAACTGATCTCCAAATAAAAAATTTATATTACGTATTACGGATTTACAGGTAGATGATAATAACTATTTATATTTATCAGCTACCTGTAAATCCGTAATTCTTATTTATATTTGAAAAAATATTAATTTATATCCACATGAAGCATGCTTTCGTATTTCCCGGGCAAGGTTCCCAGTTTCCGGGTATGGGCAAAAATCTGTACGACACCAACGCAAAAGCAAAAGAACTTTTTGAACAGGCAAACAACATCCTGGGTTTCCGCATTTCCGATATCATGTTCAGCGGTACCGAAGAAGACCTGAAACAAACCAATGTTACCCAGCCTGCCGTTTTCCTGCATGCAGTGATTGCTTTCCTTTGTGCGGAGCATCCACAGCCGGAAATGGTGGCCGGCCACTCCCTGGGAGAGTTTTCTGCCCTTGTAGCCAACGGCGTGCTGTCGTTTGAAGCAGCCCTGAAACTGGTAGCTATCCGTGCTAATGCCATGCAGAAAGCCTGCGAGCTGCAACCATCTACCATGGCGGCTGTACTGGCCCTTGACGATGCTAAGGTAGAAGAAATATGCGCTGCTGTTACTGCCGAAACCGGCGAAGTAGTAGTGCCGGCTAACTATAACTGCCCGGGTCAGCTGGTGATTTCCGGTACCCTCAAAGGAGTGGAAATTGCCTGCGAAAGAATGAAGGCTGCAGGCGCTAAAAGAGCCCTGATCCTCCCTGTTGGCGGCGCCTTCCATTCGCCTTTAATGGCTTCCGCCAAAGAAGAGCTGCAGGCAGCCATCAACACCACTACCTTTAATACGCCTTCCTGCCCGGTGTACCAGAATGTGGTGGCTGTAGCGGTAACCGATCCTGCCCTGATCAAACAAAACCTGATTGATCAGTTAACAGGCGCTGTTAAATGGACGCAGTCCGTACAGGCAATGGTAGCCGACGGCGGTAAAGAATTTACGGAAGTAGGCCCCGGTAAAGTATTACAGGGCCTGATCCAGAAAATCAACAAGGAAACCGTAGTGAATGGTATCAACTGATAAAATCATTGCTATAAAATAAAAATGCAGCGGATCGCCCGCTGCATTTTTATTTTATAGTACTATTTCCATCTCATACTGCGACAGGTAATTTGCTAATCCCGCCTGTTGCAGGAACCGCTCTATTTCCGGGAAATGCTCGTCGATATTAATGATGCTCACGGCGGCCCCCATGAACTGGTCAGACGCATACTGCAATAAGGCGCTCCCTATGCCCCTTCTGCGAAACTCCGGGTGTACGGCTATATTCCTGATCCTCCGGGTATCTTTATGCACACTGATAAACCCTGCGGTATGCCCGTTCACGGCTGCCTCCCAGGTAACGGTAAATGGCGTTTCCCGCTGTATGCTGCTGATAGTGTTGGACCAGGTGGGCGCCATATCCATAAAGGTGGCCAGCAGGGCCCAGTCTGGTGTTTTATTTTCTTTTATGGAGATGTCTGCCGGCGCTTTACGCGTATGTATATTTCCTTTGAAAGAATGGATGGTACGGGTTTTATGAAACCCGGTATTCGTATACGCCTTAATAGCGGGGAGATTGGTACTGATCACTTCCAGGATAATTTTACGGATGCCCTGCGCCTGGTAAGCGGGTATAAACTGGTCGTACATTTTCTGTACCAGGTGCTGCCCCCGGTATTGCGGGATAATACCGGTACCCCCGTTGTACAATACCGCAGGATGCGTTTTATTATCTGCTGCATGTAAAATGAAGCCGGCCAGCGTATCGCCAGCAAACGCACCGATGGAATAATCCAGCAGGATATTTTCTCCCTGCATCTTTTGTTCCAGTATGGAAGGCGTAAGGTGCAATGGTACTATATAATCACTGAAAGCCGTGTTGAAGGTGTGGCAGAGGCCAGGAACAGATACATTGTGAAGTGTACGGAAATCATGGATATAGATCATGGTGGAATGGGTATGTCGTCAATATTAACAAGGATTGACGACATACCGTCCCGGAATTTTATGAGCGGAAAAATTATTGCAGTTCTATGCTGACGTTGATCCATTCCGGATCAAATTTGTCGGTATATTTTTTATAGAAATTAATGGCTGGCGTGTTCCATTCCAGCACCTGGAATACGATGCCGTTAAATTGTTTTTCCTTTGCCTCCATCATCAGCTGGTCGAACAATAATTTGCCAATGCCTTTGCCCCGCCACGTTTCGGTAACAATGATATCTTCCAGGTACATCCGGCAACCTTTCCAGGTAGAGTAGCGCGTGTAATAAAGGGCAAATCCATGGATCATTTCTTTGCCATTGATCACAGTAGTGGCTACAAACGCCTTCCACACCGGGTTGGGGCCAAAACCGGCTTCTTCAAAATGTTCCTGGCTTACCGTTACCTGCTCCGGCGCCTTTTCATATTCCGCCAGCTCCCGGATCAGTTCCATCAGCCGGGTACAATCTTCTTTTCGTGCAACCCTTAACGTTATATCTTCCATATCTCTGTATATTAACCAAAAATAATCAAAATTTTAAGTTCCTTACCGGGCCGGTGGGATAAAAGACAGGGCAAATATCTGTCGCTAAAATGACGAACAATATTGTAATTTGTAGGTTGTTTAGGTAGAAATGGCATTAATTGCTTCTTACATGAAAAATATGCTTGCGCATTATACGGCTTACAACAGCTGGGCCAATCAACAGCTGGTAAAAGGGTTACTTAAACTTACGGATGAACAGCTGGATAAGGAACTGGGAGGCGGCTTTTCCACATTGCGTGCTACCGTTTATCACATCTGGCATACGGAAAGCAGCTGGTATCAGCGTTTGCAGCTTACCGAAAAAACAACGGATCCAACAGCAGGCTTCAGCGGCAGTTTTGCAGATGCCTGTGCCGCCTGGCTTTCACAGTCGGCGTTACTGGAAGAATGGGTGGAAAAAGCCAGCCAGGTAAAGCTGAACCATACCATTGCATATACCCTCAAAAAAAGCGAACACTATAAAATAGCAGTGCAGGATGTGGTGATGGAAGTATGCAACAATAGTACCTTTTACCGTGGACAACTGGTATATATGTTAGGCGTGTTGGGAGTGGGTAAGATACCGGCTACGGAATACAGCCGTTTTAAACCAAAAAAATAATCCGGTTTTATTATTTTTGATAGATTTTCCGCCTTTTAAAATTCCTATATGAATGCTGCTTCTTTTTATGCGAAGGCCCCGAAACACCTGGTGGCAGTGGACTGTATCATCTTTGGATTTGATGAAGGCCGCCTGAAATTATTGATCATGGAACGAAAGGTGGCGCCTATGGCCGGCGAATGGTCGCTGGTAGGCGGCTTTGTGCAGGAGGAGGAAAGTACCGACGAAGCGGCCGCCCGCGTACTGGCGCATACCACCGGGCTGGATGATATTTATATGAACCAGCTGCATTGCTATGGCAATGTGGGCCGCGATACCGGCGCCAGGGTAATATCTGTTGCCTACTATGCCCTGATCCGTATCAAAAATCATGATAAGCCGCTGGCCCGTGAACACGGGGCGCACTGGCTGGAATTGCATGAAATACCCGAACTGATCTTCGATCATGGTAAAATGATTGAAGACGCACTGGCCGCACTCCGTAATAATGCACAGTTCCACCCCATAGGCTTTGAACTGCTGCCGGAGAAATTCACCCTCTCCCAGCTGAGAAGCCTCTACGAGGAAATATACCGCAAAACCCTCGACAAACGTAACTTCCGTAAAAAGATCCTGTCGCTGGATGTGATGGAAAAACTCGAAGAAAAAGACAAAACCTCCTCCAAGAAGGGGGCCCACCTTTACCGCTTCGATCCTGAAAAATATGAGGCCCTGAAACGCAAAGGACTGGTATTCGAAATCTAACAGGTAAAATGAACAAAATGGATGAAAGCAGGGACTGTAAATAAAATTATTTTACAGGCCGTTGATTCCCCATTATGTCACGTTTACGCCTTATGGGCCTGTATGCCCTGCTTTTTATTCCGCACTTGTTGTGCGCCCAGCATAGTGATATTATAGCAATTAAGAATGCGTTACCGCAGATAACGGACAGCGTAGGCTATGCCGACGCATTGAACAGGCTATCATCACTCTATCTGCCCCGGCAGCTCGATAGCAGCGGCGTATACGCCAGGCGTGCCAAGGAGCTGTCGGAGCGCATCCGTTACAACAAAGGGCAATCCGACGCCCTCCGTGCCATGGGCCGGTATTACGTCCTGCGGCCCCACCGGTATCTTTCCTTCCTTTTTTACGATAACGCCCTGGCAGCCTGCCGCGCTGCGGGCGATTCCGCCGGCGTTACGGTTTCACTGATGAATATCGGCACCTTTTACCAGTACCAGCAAAAACATGCAGAAGCACAAAGTTATATTAACAGGGCACTGAAAGTAGCCTGGGATATGAGGCTGGACTCCCTGCGCATTTGGGTGCTCGCCAGCTATTACCTCATTAATGAATCAGACTCCGTGGCACTGCCCATTGCCCAAAAGGGTTTGCAGCAGGCCATCGCGCTTGCTTACAGGTATCACGACGAACTGGGTGTTCTGTACACCAGGCTATTCGCCGCCAATGAACAACTGCGGGCCGGCGAGGTAAAAAAAGCGGAACAAAACCTGGAAGGGGTAATCGCTGCGGCAGATAGCGCCGGTCTTAATTATATTGCCATGTATGCCTGTCTACAGCTAACAGGCTACCGCATCTGGCAGCAACAACCGGATTCGGTACAATACCAGCGCAAGTCAGTGAACTATGCGGTAGCCGGCGGCTATGCCGGCTTAATACTGCCGGTAATCACAGGTTTGTACAACAGGTACCGGCAGTTGGGCGACTCTCTCCAGGCAGGCAGCTACAGCCGCCTGGCCCTCGGCGTAATGATGCAGCAACAGGAAGATATGCAGGCCGGTGAAGCCGATTATCTTTCCTATGCTTTTGGCGATGAATGGCTGGATTCCCTGCAACAGCAGAACCAGTCACAAAAACAACAGCTGGCAATGAATAAAGCCGCTAATCATTTCTGGTATTACCAGCTGCTGATCATCGCCGCTATCGCTTTGCTGCTGATCATTCTAGTCATATATTTTGTGCGCGCCTACCGCCTCACCCGGAAAAACACCGCCAGCATGGCCGCCCTGCAGGAAGAGATCCGGCTGGGAAATAAGGCGCTCCGGGACAGCGACGATTTCAAAAATAAACTGATCTCCATGATAGCGCATGATTTCAGAACACCACTTTACAACATCGTTAATATTACTGGGTTTATAGATGAAAAATCGCTTACGGTTGGAGAGGCGGCCAACATGATCTCCGAAGTGGAACATACCGCTGCCGGTACCCTGGTTATTTTTGAAGAAATATTGCGCTGGATCCGTACACAGTTGTCGGGGTTTGTATACCGGCCCGAAATATTCCTGCTGGAAGAAATGATCAGCAATACGGTAAAAAGCCTGCAACACCTGCTCACAGGGAAAGAGATCCGGATCATAACGGAGATCCCGGCAAACGCCACCGTTGCGGCCGACTATGAAATGCTGCAGTTCATCCACCGGAATTTTTTACATAATGCCATCAAGTTTTCACCGGATCATGGATCTATAACGGTAAAGGCCACACGTAATAACGGTTGGCTCACCGTTGCTTTTACAGACGAGGGCTCGGGAATAGATGCGGCCATGCTCCCATACCTGTTTAGCTGGAACCGTAGCGCCATTGAACGGGAACGCGCCGGTAAAGGCGCCGGGCTCGCGCTCATTATCTGCAAGGATTTCATTGATAAAATGAACGGACAGATAAATGCAGAAAACAATGCCGATGAAGGCTGTACCTTTTACTACCGGTTGCCAGAGCGATTAGAAGAAGTATGACGCGCAGCACCCAACATCCGTATTGCAAACATATACTCTCCGCCAGCTTGCTGGCAATGGTATTGTTATGCACCACACGGCGCGCTGAAGCCCAAAGCCCGCAGCTGCCGGAGTTATTGCAGGAACTGTCTGTTCAGCAGGATAGTATCGCCTATATTAATACCCTGGGGAAACTCGGTGCGTTGTATATGATGATCAACCTCGACAGCAGTTTTACCTATGCCATCAGGGAACAGGAAATGGCGGAAAGATATCATTATAAAAAAGGACTGGCAGACGCCTTTGATGTAATGAGCTTCTGTTACGCCCTGAGAACGGATTTTAATATTGCCGGTATTTATGGCTACAGGGCGCTGCAGCTTCACAAGTCTTTGTCAGACAGCGCCCGCATTGCCAAAACGCTTAGCAACCTGTATCTCTATTACCGGAATATGGGGCGCCCGGAAGACGCCAATAATTATTTTTATGAGGCTTTTCATATGGCTGCCAGGTTACCGGCGTTGCAAGACTCGGTGTACAGCATACTGCTGATGAATTATGCTATGCGTTTTTACCGGGATAGTACCCGTAAGGACTCCGTACTATGGGCATTGAGAACCGCTGCGGATATCAGCCGGAAATACCCTCACAGCCGGTTGCCGCTCTATATAGCTGCCTATGCGGCCGATACACTGGTAATGCAGGGACGGGGGAAAGAGGCGGAAGCCAGGATCAATCGCCTCGCGAAAGTAGCGCTGAACAGGGGATTGCCCTATGTGGCAATGGATATTTATAACCGCCTGGAAGATTATAGCGGGCTCGGATATCGTACAAACGCTACCCGTTACCGGGAACTGGCTTATGAGCTGGCAAAAAAAGCAGGCTGTATTGAACTGAACCTCCCTACGCTGGCAGGGTTATACGATTACTACCGGCAACAGCGGAACATAGCGAAAACAAGCTACTACAGCAGGGAAATAATGCGGTTGGCGGCACAGCACCGTTACCAGCAGGGGGAAGACCAAATTAATTACATGGCTTTCTTTTTAAAGGAACAATCGCTGCAACAACTGGCCCGCAACAACCAGCGACAGCAGCAGGAACTGGAGCACGTGCAACTGCGCAGGAAACAAAGCCAGTTTATTATAGCAGGGTTGTTCATTATTGTAATGCTGTTATTCATCCTGCTTTACAGCCGGCGCCGTCAATACTTTGCGGGGAAAAAACAGGAGCAGGCATTGTCCGGCAGCTATACCGGCGTCGCCCTGAAAAATGTGGCGCTGCGGGCAAATGATGAGTTTAAGAATAAGCTGATCAATATTATTACCAACGATTTCCGGGCGCCGTTGCAGTACATTTCGGCTGCAGCGCAGCAACTGCGGAACCCGGGCGCAAGCCAGGCCGCAATGGCGGCTTCGGTAAGGGAAATCGCAATGGTGTCGGGTAATACCCTTAGTATATTTGACAACATTTTAAAATGGATCCGGATGCAGTTGTCGGGGTTTGCCTATGAAGGAAAACCCTGCCATCTGAATGATGCCGCCAGTCAGGCGTTAAAACAAGTGGCGCCTGCTGTAAAAGAAAAAGGCCTGGTGATAGTGAATCTGCTGCCGGCCGGCTGTTGGGTAACGGCCGACCGGGAGATGCTTTACGGGACCCAGCTCCATCTGTTGTGGCTTTCGGTACAATATGCACAACCAGGCAGCCTGCTGGTATTGTCGGCCTGGAATAAGGAAGGAGTGGTGTATACCCGCATCATTGCGGATGCCGGCTCCGGTGCAGATGATATTTTACAGCGTCTCTCCGGCTGGCAGCAGGATATGCAGGCCCTGAGCTTTGCCATTACGCGCGACTTCCTGGATAAAATGAAGGGAGGCTTGCACGCTACGGCCGGTGAGGGAAGGTACCTGGCGTTTACCACAATGCTGGAACAGGTTAAAAATACAAACGGATAACAGCTGCGGAGGATCGTTGCTGTTATCCGTTTTAATATTGCGGGTAGTATACTTATTTGCCGTATTTATCCCCGTCGTACGCCCATTTGATGTAGTTGGCGCCCCAGGTAAATCCGCCGCCGAAAGCAGCCATCATCACATTGTCTCCCTTTTTCAGCTGCTTTTCATAATCCCACAGGCATAAAGGAATGGTACCTGCGGTGGTGTTACCATAACGGTGAATATTCATCATTACTTTTTCGTCGGGTACATTGATGTACTGGGACGTGGCAGCAATGATACGTTTGTTTGCCTGGTGGGGGATCAGCCATGCAATATCGTTTGCAGTAAGTTTATTACGTTCCATTACATCCTTCGCTGCCTCGGCCATGTTGGAAACGGCATACTTAAACACCATTTTACCTTCCTGGTATACGTAGTGCTCACGGTTGTTCACCGTTTCAAGGGTAGCGGGTTTTACGGAGCCTCCGGCTTTCATGTGCAGGTATTCACGGCCATGACCATCACTTTTCAGGATGCTGTCTATTAAGCCAAAGCCTTCTGTATTGGGTTCCAGCAGTACGCCGCCTGCGCCATCTCCAAAAATGATACAGGTGGTTCTGTCGGTATAGTCAATGATAGAACTCATTTTGTCGGCCCCAATGACCATTACTTTGGAGTAACGGCCACTTTCAATGAACCTTGCACCGGTTTCCAGTGCATATAAAAAACCGGAGCAGGCAGCGCTGATGTCAAAACCAAAAGCGTTTTTTGCGCCGATCTTGTCGGTTACCACATTGGCAGTAGCCGGGAAAGTCATGTCCGGGGTTACGGTGGCCACAATCAGCAGGTCAATTTCTTCCGGGGAAATTCCTCTCTTTTTGCAGATTTCCAGTGCTACAGGTACACACAGATCAGAGGTGCCTTTCCCTTCTCCCTTCAATATCCTTCTCTCCGAAATGCCCGTTCGGGTTATTATCCAGTCGTTCGTTGTATCTACTAATTGCTCTAATTCCTGGTTGGTTAGCACGTAATCGGGAACATATCCACCCACCGCTGTAATAGCGGCCGTTATTTTATTCATATGAACTAAATATGTGTTTAAAACGAGGCGTAAAAATACGATATAAACGTATATTTCCTAAAAAAGTCGCATATGACAAATATTAAGGATTGTCAATCCATTAAAAGTTAGCATCTTTGCCCCGGTTTTCCCGAATACATTATTAATCAATTTCCAAAAGTTTAATAAATTTACTGAACCTTTACCTCGTATGATTGCTTATCTGAATGGAAAATTAGCATATAAGTCACCTGCTCTTGTTCATATGGATGTGAATGGAATCGGTTATGAAGTACAGATCAGCCTCAACACATATTCCCGGATACAGAATATGGAGAGTTGCAAACTGTTAACCTTCCTCCAGATTAAAGAGGATGCACACACCTTATATGGCTTTTTTGAAGAAGCGGAAAGAAGCCTTTTTCTCCTGCTGATCAGTGTTTCAGGGGTAGGCGCCAGTACCGCACGCATGATGCTGTCGTCCCTTCAGCCGGAAGATGTGCAACGCGCTATCATGATGGAAAACGAGAAAATGCTCGAAAGTGTAAAGGGAATCGGTGCGAAAACAGCCAAAAGAATAATTCTGGAACTCAAAGATAAGCTGACGAAACATAAGGATACCGGTGTACATTTATCTGCAAGTGTGAACAATACAATCCACGAAGATGCGTTAAATGCTCTGATAACTCTGGGGATAGCCCGGAATATGGCAGAATCGTCAATCCAGAAAGTCCTGAAAAGTGAGCCGCTATTGCAAAATTTGGAAGAACTGATAAAGAAGGCTCTGAAAACGTTATAAGAAGAAGTAAATAAAAATCCTCTATAAAACCTATTTTTCTTGGCAAGAAAGACATACTATGGTGCTTTTGTGGTGATAGCAATTGTATCCTTTATCATTGTTGACACTGCCGCTAGGGATCGTTCTGGGAATCTGAAATTATCGAGAAG
>NZ_DATMTE010000842.1:0-10752 GCF_035564935.1 Chitinophaga sp.
TATATGCTTTCACTATTAAAAACAAAAGAATTGTTAAAAATGTTGAGGAAAAAATTTTTCGTGAAAATAGATTTTCAACACAGACGCGGGTTTTATTGTTGAAAAATGTGATGAACGGAAATCAACCGCCTTTATGCATCAGTAATGCGATGATGACGCCGGAGGTAGTGAGCGTTATGTCGGCCACCTGGCAGCAGTGGCATGGGCCACCGGGTATTGTTGCAACGTGTCTGTTAACCAGGAGAGTATAACAGGAATTTAAATTTGTGCTTATCTTACAATTATGCCCGTCGGTTGGTTCAGAAAGAAGCGGTTATTGTTTATGCGAGTCCCTTTTCAAAACCTTCGTCTATCAGCCAGTTGCCGCTATCAGCAGCCTGTGTGGCCAGTTCATCACAACGGTTATTGAAAGGGTTGGTGGCATGACCCTTCACCCATTGCATCTTCACGGTGTGCTTTTTATATAAAGGGATAAAGCGCAGCCAGAGATCTTTATTCTTTTTCTCTTTAAAATTAATTTTTACCCAGCCCCATAACCATCCTTTCTCTATGCTATCCACTACATATTTACTGTCTGTAAAAACCGTCACGGTTAAGCCGTCTTTTTTCAATGCTTCCAGTGCCACAATCACCGCCAGGAGTTCCATCCTGTTGTTGGTGGTTTTACGGTATCCCTGTGATAATTCCTTTCTTACATTTCCCCATATGAGCACAACGCCATATCCGCCCGGGCCGGGATTACCGCGGGATGCACCATCTGTATATACTACCAGTTCAGCCATGTTCAATTTTAAAGAAGCGCGAAGATAAGGAAAAGTGCGGAGGGGATCGAACACTTTCCCCTCCGTTCTTTATACCTGGAAAACCCCTACATTAAAAGGTTGCTCCAGGGGTGCGTTGTTAGCAGCTTTAATACCTTCTGCAATTCTTACCCGGGTATCGGCAGGATCAATGATATCGTCTACCCACAACCGGGAGGCCGCGTAATAAGGAGTGGTTTGCTCGTTGTATTTATCGGTGATTGCTTTCAACAGGCGGGCTTCTTCTTCCGGTGTGATCACCTGTCCTTTTGCTTTCAGGGAGGCTACCTGGATCTGCAATAATGTTTTGGCTGCCTGTTCCCCGCCCATTACTGCAATCTTTGCAGATGGCCACGCATAAATGAACCGCGGGTCATAGGCTTTTCCACACATGGCGTAGTTACCTGCGCCATAGGAGTTCCCGATGATGACAGTAATTTTAGGTACCACGGAATTAGCAACGGCATTCACCAGCTTGGCGCCGTCTTTAATAATACCGGCGTGTTCACTTCTGCTGCCTACCATGAATCCTGTTACATCCTGGAGGAATACAAGTGGAATTTTTTTCTGGTTGCAGTTCATAATGAAGCGGGCGGCCTTATCGGCGCTGTCGTTGTAAATAACGCCTCCCATTTGCATTTCACCTTTGCGGCTTTTCACAATTTTACGTTGGTTGGCCACAATACCCACTGCCCATCCGTCGATGCGCGCATAGCCGCAAATGATACTCTTACCATAATCCTGTTTGTATTGGTCGAATGTGCCGGCGTCTACAATGCGATCTATTACTTCCAGCATGTCGTACGGACGGGAGCTATCGGCCGGCAGCACGCTGTCCAGCTCATCGGTTGGTTTGGCCGGCGCCTGGGGTGCTACCCGGTCGAAGCCTGCATTTCCGGCGTCGCCAATTTTGCTGACGATACGCTTCACCTGGTCGAGGCATTCCTGGTCAGATTTGAATTTATAATCGGCGATCCCGGAGATCTCTGTATGTGTAACAGCGCCTCCTAACGTTTCCGCATCTACGTCTTCCCCGATGGCGGCTTTCACGAGATAAGGGCCTGCGAGGAAAATGGAGCCGTTGCCTTCCACCATCAGCACTTCATCGCTCATGATGGGCAGATAAGCGCCGCCGGCCACGCAGCTGCCCATAACGGCGGCAATTTGTGTAATGCCCATGGCGCTCATGCGGGCGTTATTACGGAAAATACGGCCGAAGTGTTCTTTATCAGGGAAAATTTCATCCTGCATAGGAAGGAATACGCCGGCGCTGTCTACCAGGTAAATCACCGGCAACCTGTTTTCCATGGCGATTTCCTGGAGGCGCAGGTTCTTTTTACCGGTCATGGGGAACCATGCCCCGGCTTTAACGGTCATGTCGTTGGCTACAATCATACATTGCCGGCCGCTTACATACCCAATGCCGCCTACAGTGCCGGCTGCGGGGCATCCACCATATTCTTCGTACATGTCGTATGCGGCAAATGCGCCGATTTCGGTAAAGGGAGTGTCTTTATCGACGAGGTACTGAATGCGTTCCCTGGCGGTGAGCTTACCTCTTTGTCTCACTTTCTCCAGGCTTTTCTTTCCGCCGCCCTGTTCTATTACGCCCAGGCGTTGTTTCATGGTGCTGATTGCCATCCGCATGGCATCTTCATTTTTGTTGGCTTCCAGTTGCTGCTGATCCATAACGATGGTTTTGGTTTTTATATTCTTTAAAAATAAGGGAAAGAATTCAGTAAATTACGAATAAGGGGAAGGCTGCCGGTGTTTGACACCGGATATCTTTAAAAATAAAAATCCTATGGTATGTCTTTATTACTGGAGCACTTAGCCGCATCACTTGAAAAGCTTTACAATGGCGATCCCTGGATCGATGTTACGTTCCAGGTGCATCTTTCGCGCATCGATGCCCGGCAGGCGGTGAAATCTTTCGGGGAATCCAACAATATCTGGCAGATCGTAAACCATGTTATTTTCTGGCACCAGCGGGTGCAGCGGTATATGCATAATGAAGCGCCGGAGCAGGACGGCGACCTGCCCGATTTCTATATGCCGGAAAATCACGGGGAAGAGAACTGGCAGGCTACTATACACCGGCTGGCGCACTCTTTTGAGCTGATGGCGGCTACTGTCCGGAAGTTCCCTGAGAAGGAGCTGTTTGATATCTTCCCGGGCACAGATCACCAGGCGATTTACTATATACAGGGACTGGCAGAACATGATGCCTATCACCTGGGGCAGATAGTACTGTTACATAAATACGCCTGAGAGGGGTAAATGCGTCTTAAAACAGATCCATGTCATAACGCTGTTCATAAAGCTGCTGCCCCCATAGCTGCAGGTACTTCTCGCCGGTTTTGCGGAAACCCGCATTTTTATAAAGGGCGATCGCCGTTTCCTGCATGCTGGTAGTCATCAGGTAAACTTTCTGGTAATTCTTTTCTTTGCAGAAGGTGATCGCTTCCTGCAGCAGTTTCTTCCCGAGTCCTTTACCCCGGTGATCGGGATGGATAAGGAACCAGCGTAATTGAGCCAGGTGCCGGGAAGATCCGAGAATAGCCACGGAACCAACAATCTGTTCATTTACGGTTGCCAGGAATATCCTGTCTTTTGCCGGGTTATAAGTGGGGAGAAATTCGTAAAATGTTTTACATACATAGGCTTCAAACTCCAGGTTATACCCCGATTCCTTTGCATACAGCTGCCCGTGCAGGTAAATAAGATAGCCAACATCACCCGGAAGGAGGTTATAACGTATATGTATATCCGTAGCTTGCTCCTCCGGCTGCGCAGTTAATACCTGCTCAATGGTTTTCATGGCGCCGGCCACCTGCTGTTGTTGTTTTCCGGTGAGATGACCGGTAATCTGCCGGATCTCACGGGTAGATTTCTCCTCCAGGCCGGACAGCAATCTTTTACCGGCAGCGCTGAGATGGAGAAAAAACGTACGTCCGTCGGCGGTAGACTGCTGCCTGTTCAGCCATCCTCCTTTCTCAAACTTTTTCAGCATGCGGCTGAGGTATCCCCCATCTATTTTCAGGATACCGATTAATTGCCCGGCAGTACATTTTCCCAGCTGCCCTACTTCATACAGCACCCTTACTTCCGATAAGGAAAGATTACTTTCCAGGATATGTTGGTTCAGCAAACCTATCATGCCGGTATAAAAACGGTTAAAGCGACGGATATCGCTGACAACCGCTGATTCTGCGCTCATAGCTACTTGTTTTCCAGACAAAAGTAAATAATTACTTGACAAAAGCAAATAATAAATTTGCTTTTGTCAAGTAATGTAAATTGTCCGGGGTCAGACAAAATCCACTACCCTTTTATCAGGCAACCCGCTATATTTGCGTTTTGCTCTTTTGTGCCTTTAGCAGGAAAGTAGTATCTTGATTAAATTTGATGTATGTCTCCAGGATTATTATTCTCATTCGTTATTGCCTACTTCGTCATCCTGCTGGTGGTAGCCTGGTATACAGGCCGTAATTCCAACAACGATTCCTTTTTCATCGGGAACCGTAACAGCAACTGGATGCTGGTTGCCTTTGGCATGATAGGCACCTCCCTGAGCGGGGTTACTTTTGTAAGCGTGCCCGGCGCCGTTGGCCGCGATGCCTTTTCTTACATGCAGATCACCCTGGGATATTTTATCGGCTACATCACTATCGCTTATGTACTGATACCGCTTTATTACCGGCTGCAATTAACATCTATCTATAATTACCTCGACAGCCGCTTTGGGAAAAGCTCCTATAAAACCGGCGCCTCCTTCTTTATCCTTTCCCGCACACTGGGTGCAACAGCAAGATTATACCTTGTGGTAAGGATATTGCAGGATGCTATCCTTTCCAGCTTCGGTGTGCCCTTCTGGCTTACCACCATTATCATCCTGTTTATGATACTGCTGTACACCTATGAAGGCGGCGTAAAAACAATTGTATATACCGATACCCTGCAAACCACCTGTATGCTGGCCGGACTGGTAATCTGCGTAGGCTATATACTGCATACCATGCACCTGAACCTGGGCGAAAGTTTTACCGCAATGGGCGAAAGGGGGCTGACAAAAATATTTAACACCGACCCGAACGACAAGCTCTTTTTCGTAAAGCAGATTCTGGCGGGAGCGTTCATCACTATCACAATGACCGGCCTCGACCAGGAGATGATGCAGAAAAACATCTCCGTAAAAACTTTAAAAGATTCGAAGAAGAACATGGTATCACTGGCATTCATTATGGTGATTGTCATTGGCCTGTTCCTGTACCTGGGCGGACTGCTTCATTTATACGGCGCACAACAGCAGGTAACCGCCACCGGCGACGGGTTATTCCCGGAGCTGGCACTGCATCATATGCCACCGGTGATTTCCGTGATATTTATCATTGCACTCATTTCTGCGCTGTTCCCCAGTGCCGACGGCGCTATGACGGCCCTTACGTCTTCCCTTTGTATCGATATCCTGGATATGCAAAAACGGACAGACTGGACAGAAGCGGAAAAGAAAAAATACCGGCAGCGCATTCACCTGCTCATGGCATTTATTTTCCTGCTGTTTGTGATGGTGTTTGAATGGGTGAATAACCACAGCATGATAGGCGTTATCCTGAAAGTGGCTACCTATACATATGGACCACTGCTGGGGCTTTTTGCTTTCGGTATTTTAACCAAACGTAAGGTGCAGGATGCGTTAGTGCCTGTTATATGCGTAGCGGCGCCACTGCTTTGCCTGGTGGTAGATATTTACCAGGCGAACATTTTTGGTAAGTTCCAGATAGGACTTGAATTGCTGATCATCAACGGGCTGTTCACCTTCATTGGATTGCTGCTGATTTCACATAAAGATTAAATCTGTTTTCCGGATGCAGTTATAATAGCTGCATCCGGAAAATCCTTATACTTCCTTTGTTTTATTCAGATGGTGCAGCTCCAGCACGGTAGTTGTGCCGTTATCGCTCTCCCGGTACATCGGCACAAATTTCCTGTCATAAATAATTTCCTGGTAGGTATAAGACGTACGTTGCAATACCGTATTTGAGTATACGTCATTAAACCCTCTTACTGTTACATAGATCTCCGCATCCGCCACTTCCAGGTCCTGTGCGGTAAACCCGAGGAAAGGACTGTTTTCATCGATGGGATGAACAACCGTCCAGTTCATTGACAAGGTTTCTACTTTGCCACGTTCCAGTGCCAGGTTGTAAAATTTATATACTGCTGCTCCGTTTTCCTGTACCTGGAGGCCGGTGGTTACCAATACTTCCACATTCGTGAGGGTATGATTTTCTTTGTAAGAAGCAAAGCGGAACATCAGCGCTGTTTTATCCTGGTAAGGAGTGATCAGTGCATGATCGCTGAACAACAGGTGTGCACGGGGCTTTGAGAAACGACCGTAGATAAGACCCGTAGCTACTGCAAAAGAGAGAAAGCCCGTCATAGCCTCAATAGCAGCCACCAGGTTTACCCCGTCGCCTACCGGGTTTACACGGCCATATCCCACCGTGGTAAAGGTTTCGGTACTGAAGAAATAAATTTCTTTAAACCGCTCCCAGCTGGTTTTGCCGATGATCCCCTGGAACCCGTTGATGCCTATCCACCAGTAAATGCCGGTATAAAGCAGGTTGATGGAAAAATAAAAAAGAAGGATCACCAGGGCAAACTGCCAGGCAGGTACATTCAGCAAGGCGTGATAAATATTAAACCGCTGCATAAACGAACGTCCTTCCCGGCGTATGTTAAAGCTGCCGTCGCGGTTAATAAAGCGGCCGCCATAGCCATTGGCATTAATACCAAAACCGGTATCGTTGTTTTGCCTGGAAAAAGGGTTAATTCTTTTCAGAAGCGCCATAAATGGATATTTGAGGCGTAAAGCTAAGAAGAAAAAAGAGGATAATTACAGGCCGGCGCGCCGCTGTTTTAACATAAAGAGCTTGATCACCGCCGTTCCGGCATTGTGCTAAGGCATTATGAACAAATCAATCCCCTTGTCTTATTTCCTGTGTAACATTTTTAATGCATCCATCAGGATACCGGGATCGTATTGTCCTTTATAAAAGGGAGAAACTTTTCTGTCTGTCTTCAGCAGCCCAAATACAGCGGTTTGGGCGGTGCGGACAGAATACTCCACCGTAAAAACAACATCATCCGGAATCTCGGCATACTGGCCGATGAACGCAAAGTTCCTGGCGCCATCAGGTATCACTTTCGGACGGTCTTTACCGGTTCTGGGCATAAACTGGCTGGTAATGTATGGCATCATTACAGGAATAATAATGGAGGTATCAATGATATGTTGTGCCTGTTGGGTAAACCGCAAATGAGACAATAATTCAAGCAGTATTTCATCACCACTGCACTCCGACATTTTCTTCTTTACAAAATTTCCCTGCTTGTCCGGAAACAGGCCATAGCCCCACCAAACCCATACATCTTTTGGCTGATCATAATAATGCGGCTGATGGTTCAATACCACCGTCAGCAGCCAATTGGAGTCTTTAATTGTAACCAGTCCTCCTTTCCCTGCCGGGCTTCCGGAGAACTTTTCCAGCAGGTCAAAGAAGGTAGCATCTTTTGCCGTAACTGTAAAAGACATCCATTTTGTTTTCTGGATATCACTGCAGAAGGGGGCTGTATTGCCAAATTCAGGTGTTTTAGCTGCCAGCTTTTGCCAGAGCTTCCATGATCCTCCCGTTTTCTCTGTCTGCAAAACCGGGGCTGCCTGTTTACTTCCGTTGGTAGAGTTGGCTGTCATGCTGCCGTTAGTTATAAATACCAGATCATCTGCCGAGAGCTCAATTGCTTCATCCTTTCCATTTCGTTTAATATATAATTTCTCGGCTATCTTCTCCTTCTTATCCAGCTGCATGGCAATATCCGTTATTTCAGTGCCCATTTCAAACTGTACATTATGTTCTTTGAGCCATTTTACGATCGGTCTTACCATGGCATCAAACTGGTTGAACTGCGTGCGGTAAATCCCCGACATGGTATCAATGGTACTGAACAGGTGTGTAAAGCGCAGGCAGTACCGTTTAAATTCAATGGCGCTGTGCCAGGGTTCAAAGGCAAACGTGGTGCACCAGATGAACCAGAAATTACTTTCAAAAAAATGTGCCTGGAAAACGTCTTCAATTGTTTTGTTCTCCAGTAGCGCCTCTGGTGTAGCGCAAAGCTTTACCAGGTCAATTCTGTCTCTTTCATGAAATCCCAGGTTGGCTACATCTACAATTTCTCCACCGGCCACCAGGCGGGCTTTATCATTCCAGAAAAATTCCTGGTGAAACTCCATCAGTTCATCTTTCGCTGATCTTTCAGGATCACTTATCGATGGAATAAAGGAAAGAAGATCGTAGGTGCAATTGAACTTCTCTTCAAACATCCTGCCGCCACGCATACTATAACCTTCTGTTGGATTCCCGCCTGCATCAAGGCTTCCCCCGTATTTTTCATCCTGCTCAAAAATGGTGATGTTCTTCCCTTCCAGTCCGCCTTCTTTCACCAGGTAACAGGCGGCAGATAAAGAAGCAATACCGCTTCCTACCAGATAAGCTTTAGTGGCTGAATTGTTTTTAGTCATGACTGCATTTGATATGGGTTAAAAATTATTTGAAGGCGCATGGCTTCCCATCAGCAGGAATAATTACAATGAAACAGAAAACTGGGTAACAACCTGACAGGTCAAAAGGTTTAGATCAAAAAAAATTGGCTGACCAACATTCCTGCTGATCAGCCAATCACCTTATAAAAAATCAAACTACTTACAATCTCCATCCGGCGTACAAACGGGGCCGGATAAGGTATCCAGTTCAGTTACCGGTTGTGTGCTTTTCCATTCTGCAAACGCTGCTTCCAGGGTTTGTGTGAATGCATCTACCGGTTGGGCGCCGGATACGCCATATTTGCGATCGAGTACAAAAAACGGTACTCCCCTGATGCCCAGCTGCTGCGCTTCATTTACATCCCTGTTCACGGCTGCTGCCATTTCGGTGGTTTCCAATACTGCTTCCACTGCAGGTTTATCCAATCCTATTTCCACACCAAGTTCCACCAGGGTAGCATGATCGCTTACATCCTTACCTTCCGTAAAATAGGCGTAGAATAAACGCTCTTCCGCCGCATCACCCAGGCCCTGCTGCTTCGCCAGCTGAATAAGACGGTGCGCATCAAACGAATTGGCGATCACCGCTTTGTCGAAGTTATAGGTAAGACCCGCTTCACGCGCGGTTCCTGCCAGTTGTTCGTGTATTGTTAAAGACCATTCCCGCGACTGCCCCTTCATTTCTGCCACATAATCGTATACATCCTTTCCGGGTTGGGATTTGAGGGATGGGTTCAGCTGGAAACTTTTCCATTCTACTGTGATGTCCTCTTTTCCCGGGAATTTATCCAGCGCTGCTTCAAATCTCCGTTTGCCGATATAGCAAAACGGGCACATGATATCAGACCATATTTCTACTTTCATCATTTTTAATTTAAGATCCAGCTGCAAAGTTAATATATTTGCTTTCAAAAAGTAACCAGTTTCCCGAAGGTAAGTGCTTTACCAAAGGTAACCAACTGTATGCAGATGAAAACAGAAGAACTCACAATAGATTGCGGAAGACAGGAGACGGAAAGCAGCTCCCATACTGATTGTCACAAAGTAATTATGCCCGTAAGGGATGCCCTGGATGTGATCAGCGGGAAATGGAAACTGCCCATTATCATCGCTGTTTCCCGGGGGCATAAACGTTTCCGTGATATAGAACGCAGTATCCCGAAAATAACATCGAAGGTGCTTTCCAAGGAATTGAAAGACCTTGAAACACATAAGCTGGTGAAGCGTACGGTATATGATACCCAGCCCGTAACGGTGGAGTATACGCTTACCCCTTATGCCGCTACGCTGGACAGTGTGATCATTGCCCTTCAGAAATGGGGCATCCAGCACCGGAAAAAAATACTTGGGAAATAATAATGGAGGGCTGGCTAAAAAGCATGGCTCCTTTCGGGCAGGTGGTGGCGACAAAACCGCTTTTGCGCGATTTCTCAGCGTCTTCATTTTACTTTTTAACCGGCCCCTTTATTCTTCAGCTATCTTCAGTACTATTTTGCCTCTGCCGCTACCACCATTACGGCTGTACTCCTGTGCATCAGCGGCGGCATGCAACGAATGGAACACTTTACGCACATAAGGCCGGATCAGCCCTTTCTCCAGCAATTTATGTACTTCCTGCATGGCTGTCAGCGTTTTTGTGCCCGCCCATAATGCGTTTACACCTGCCGCACTCACTTTTCCGGGATCGGGCATCTGCACAATGCACAATAATGTTCCTTCCGGTTTGAGCACGGACAGCGACCGCTCCGTGGTGTCTCCTCCAACGGTATCAAATACGATGTCTACCGGATCCATCTGGGTTTCAAAAGGGGCCTCCCGGTAGTCGATCACTTCACTGGCGCCCAGGGAAGCAACAAAATCAATATTCTCCGCACTCGCGGTGGCAATCACATATGCGCCGGCGTTATAGGCCATTTGCACGGCAAAATGCCCTACGCCTCCTGCGCCTGCATGTATAAGGATGCGTTGTCCTTTTGTAAGACCGCCCACATCAAACAATGCGCCCCAGGCGGTTCTGGCGCCGGCCATAGTGGCCGCTTCCTCAAATGAAACTTCATGCGGTTTGCGGAACAGGCCTTCTCCCTGTGCAATTGCATAGGTGGCATAAGAACCATCTACGGAGCCATATACTTCATCGCCGGGCTTTTTGCCAAACACGCTTTCACCTACTGCAGTAATAATACCCGAGGCTTCTACGCCCGGTACATAAGGCAACGGGTGCTTCATAAATCCTTCTCTTATTTTCCAGTCGATAGGGTTTACACCGCTTGCCACCACTTTGATCAGCACCTGGTCTTCCGCCGGTACCGGAACCGGTACCTCCTGCACTTGCAGCTGCTCCGGGCCTCC
>NZ_DATMTE010000843.1:0-2420 GCF_035564935.1 Chitinophaga sp.
CAGGGTGTACGGACGGGAAGCCCAGCGGATAACTGTGCTGGACGATAAAGCGGATGCCTCCCGGGAGAAATTTAAAGAGAATGTACTTTTTGCCGAACCTGAATTTTTCGACATATTCAATTTCCCATTCCTTGCAGGCAATGCAAAAAATGCCTTGTCCGAACCCAATACAGTTGTGCTTACACAGGAAACAGCCAATAAGTATTTTGGGGATTGGCATAATGCGCTGGGCAAATTCATTAAGTATAATGATGACCTGGTTTGCAAGGTAACGGGCATTCTCAAAAATGCGCCTGCTAATACCGACTTTCCCCTGAATATTGTACTTTCTTTTAAAAGTACCGGTCATGAAGATATGTTAACAGACTGGATTGGCCAGGATGGATCTTTGAACACCTTCCTGGTGCTTCCGGAAAATATGTCGGCACAGCATTTCAATAACGACCTTAAAGCTTTTGTAAAAAGACATACGCCTGTTGAATATGCGAACCAGGGTTATATATTACAACCGCTAAGCAATATACATTATGAAAGCGAGTTTGGAACTTACCGGGGAAGCACATTCAGCCGGGAACTGACTACTGCATTAAGTTTGATAGGTTTATTCCTTTTAATTATTGCCTGTATAAACTTCATAAATCTTGCTACTGCACAATCGGTAACCCGCTCAAAAGAAGTAGGCATCAGGAAGGTTTTGGGTAGCAGTAAGCAACAACTGATTATCCAGTTTTTAAGTGAAACCTTTCTCATTGCGATTGCTTCGGTGGTTATTGCAATATTGTTTGCATTCCTTGCGCTGCCAATCCTTAACAATCTCTTACAAACACCACTGAGCATACAGTTCAGTTTTCCTTTAATAGCATTTCTATGCGCCATTATCATTGTTGTTACATTTTTATCAGGCTTTTATCCGGCAATCGTTTTATCCGGCTTTAATCCCATTACTGTGCTGAAAAGTAAATTTACCAACAATACTGCAGGCGGGATTTCTATGCGGAGAGTGCTGGTGGTTTTCCAGTTTGCGATTGCCCAGGCTTTGATTATGGGAACAATAGTTATTGTAAGCCAGATGAAGTTTTTTCAGAATGCACCTATGGGTTTTGATAAAGATGCCATCGTGATGGTGCCTTTCGCGCACGACTCTACGGGACAGTCTAAAATGGACGCCCTTAAATTGGAGTTGATGCAACTGCCTGGCGTGAAAAATGTAAGTTTCAGCGCGTTCAGCCCTATGGATAAAGCAGGTTGGGACAGTGATTTTAAATTTGATAACGCCGTGAAAAAATCAGGCTTCAAGGCCGATTTTAAATGGGCGGATGCCGACTACTTTAAAACATATGGGATCCGGTTCATTGCCGGAATGCCGTATAACCAGGCCGATACGGTAAATGGGTTTGTGGTAAATGAAATGATGGTGAGAAAGTTGGGCTTTAAAAATCCCGATGATGTTATAGGCAAAAAGATAAACTTCTGGGAAGGAAATATGGTGGCCCCTGTTGTAGGCGTAGTGAAAGATTTTAACGGCTATTCACTGAAAAGCGAAAGGACGCCTATCGTGCTTGGTTCGTTCAAAATGGTATACCGGCTGATCAACATAAAAATGCAGCCGAAAAGTACTAAGGAAACTCTGGCGGCAATAGAAAAACTCTGGAGCAAAACCAATCCCGACCTTGTTTATGAATACCAGTTCCTCGATGATAAGATCGCCAGCTTTTACAGGCAGGAAAACCAACTCTCCCAATTATATAAAATAGCTGCAGGCATCGCCATATTTATTTCCTGCCTTGGCTTGTATGGCTTTGTTTCATTTATGGCAGTACAGCGTACCAAGGAAATAGGCATCAGAAAAGTGCTGGGCGCATCGGTGATCAACATTGTTCATCTGATGTCGAAGGAATTTACACTGCTTATTGGTATTGCATTTTTAATCGCCGCACCATTGTCCTATTATTTAATGCATCGCTGGCTGGAACACTTTGCATACAGGATAAATATCGGCATCGGGATATTTTTATTAACTATTCTCGTTTCTGAAGTGATCGCATGGCTTACAGTTGGCTACCAGGCAATAAAAGCGGCAGTGGCTGATCCTGTGAAGAGTTTGAAAGCAGAGTGATATCGTTTGTTTTAAAATCCCTTTCTATGTTTCAGCAACAAACGGAGGCTGTTGGGCTTGTTTGTTGGGTGGTTGCAAACGGGATCTCTTTTTATAGCGATTCTGCAATTCGCTTTACAGCGTCCAGCGCCAGGTCCCAGCCTTCGTTGGCGTCGTCATATGCTGCCTGATCTAATCCCTTAATTAATTCTTCCTGCCCGGTTAATAACGTTTGATCGCCTTTCTGCTGAAACGAATAAGTAAGTACCGCAATGACGGTACCGGTGTTATTTTCAAACAAGCTGTGCTTAATAAGTTCCATGGG
>NZ_DATMTE010000844.1:0-2683 GCF_035564935.1 Chitinophaga sp.
CTATGTCATGGAAATTAAAGTACTGACCGCGCCGGGGCTGGGGAGTTCCGGTGATTTACACTGGCAAACACTATGGGAGCAATCTATACCCGGCACCAAACGGATTGAGCAAACAGACTGGAATACGCCGGTATGTGCCAACTGGGTAGCGGAAATAGAGAAAGCGGTAGCCGAAGCCGGGCCACAGGTAGTGATAGCAGCGCACAGCCTGGCTTGTATTGCACTGGCGCACTGGGCAGGGCAAACCAACAGGAAGATCCGCGGCGCATTACTGGTGGCGCCGGCAGATGCAGAGCGCCCCGGGTTCCCGCCGGAGGCAACCGGCTTTACACCTATTCCCCTGGTTAAACTACCTTTTGAAAGTATTATTGTTGCCAGCACCAACGATCCTTTCTGTTCGCTGGAAAGGGCTGCTTTTTTTGCAAAGCACTGGGAAAGCCGCTTTGTAAATGCAGGAGCCAAGGGCCACATTAACAGCGAATCCGGGCTCGGCGATTGGCCGGAAGGACAAAACCAGCTGAAAGAACTTGTGCAGAACTGGCGAACGCTCTGATGCCGCAGGGCTCATCTCATCAAATTCTATTACCTGCCGGCAACGTTTAACCTGTTATTTCCATTTTAATTTATTCCACTTTTTCTTACCGCGTAAATAAGCTATATGACGCCGGAAGTATTAACTAAATCGATTTTTTCTGCCGGGAATTAACATAAAGATAAACACAGGTGATGCCACATGCTAACAGGATTATACCACCTTTGCCCGCTGAAACTTTTAAAACTATCTTTTACCATACAATGAAAAAAGCACTGCTCTTTTTATCCGGTGTAATGATGGCCGCCGGGGCATCCGCACAAATAAAACAATATACTATGGCGCAGGCCCACTCTCATAACGACTATGAGCGGGCCACTCCTTTTTATGCAGCGGCTGCGCTGCAGTTTGGGTCTATTGAAGCGGATGTGCATCTTAAAAACGGCGTTTTATACGTAGCACACGATGCCACTGCCATACAACCGTTCCGCACTTTTAAGGAAATGTACCTGCAACCAGTGCTCCGGCAGTTCTCCCTTTACAACGGCAAACCTTATGAAGGCAATGCCCCCATGCAGTTACTGATCGACCTGAAAACAGCCGGCGCCCCTACCCTGCACGCATTACAGGAACTGCTGCTTCCTTACCGGAAATATTTTGACCGCAATACCAATCCCTCCGCCGTAAAACTGGTGATATCCGGCAACCTGCCACCCATGGAAGAATGGCAAAAGTATGATCCTATCTTCTTTTTCGACGGGCGGCCCGACAGCGTATACCCGGCAGCGTTACAGCAACGGATTGCCATGGTAAGCGTGGATTTTCACTCCTACAGCAACTGGAACGGTAAAGGAACACTGGTGCCGGATGAACTGGAAAAAGTAAAAGCCGTTATCAGTAAAGTACACCAGCAAGGCCACCCCTTCCGCTTCTGGGGCGCGCCCTCTACCCGGTCTGCCTACTACAAGCTGATGGACCTCGGCGCCGACTGGATCGGCAGCGACCACCCGGAGGAGTTGTATGACGTACTGCACAACACCAGCCGCACTACCGCTTCCGATATGCCTGTGCATGAAGTATATACTCCATCCTTTGCATCCGATGCCACACAGGTACGCTCAAAAAACGTGATCCTGATGATAGGCGATGGTACCGGTCTTGCGGAAATGTTTTCCGGGTATACCGCCAACAAAGGCGCACTGAATATATTCCAGATGAAACAGCTGGGTTTATCCAAAACCCAGTCTACCGATAATTACCATACCGACTCTGCCGCAGGCGGCTCCGCAATGGGCGCCGGCGCCAAAACACATAACCGCGCCATCGGGCTCGACAATACCTATGTGTCCATCCCCGTAATCCCCGAAATACTGGCTCCAAAAGGTATCCGGAGCGGCGTTATTGTGACGGAAGAAATTACCGGCGCCACACCTGCTTCTTTCTATGGCCATACTGCCGACCGCGACAGCACCTACACCCTGGAAAAGCAATTGCTGAACAGCAAGCTGGATCTTGCTGTGGGTGGCGGAAGAGAAGAACTGGAGAAAGATTTCGGCAGGCAACCCGCCACCTCCGGCATCCGCATCTATGATAACCTGGATAACTGGGACGCCACTACGAAAAACCGTACGCTCGTGATCCTGAGCAACAAAGTAGTTACCTCCATGCGCAATGGCCGGGGCAGCTACCTGAAAACTGCGCTGAAAAAGGCGTTGCAGCAACTCAATGCTTCCGGCAAAGGATTCTTTCTGATGGTGGAAGGCTCCCGCATAGATCACGGCGGCCATTTCAACGACCTGGATTACCTGGTGCGGGAAATGCTCGACTTTGATGAAGCCGTAGGAGAAGCCCTTCGCTTCGCTGACCAGGACAAACAAACTACCGTGATCGTTACCGCCGATCATGAAACCGGCGGCCTCGCCCTGATGGATGGAGATATCGCCAAAGGCACTTTACGCGGGCATTTCGCTACCAACGACCATACCGGTATCCCCGTAATGGTATTTGCTTACGGACCCAATTCCCAGCTGTTCCGCGGTGTGTACGAAAACAACGAGATCTTCCACAAGATGCTCACTTGCTTCGGTGAGTAATGCTGGTGCGCCTTCGGCGCACGCGGATTTTGTCTGACTCAGGATTACGCTGATTATA
>NZ_DATMTE010000845.1:0-11180 GCF_035564935.1 Chitinophaga sp.
GTTATCAAACACCAGTTACTCAATGAAGTAATTACCGGTCAGAAACGCACCGGTTAAATCTTACGCAGAAGCTGGCGGTGAAGAATACCGCCGGGCTGGTGAAAGAAGTCATGAAAAGGGGAATAGTGGAATAAACATGCGTACCGGCTACCTGCAGCCGTTGTCAGGTAACGGCAAAAAGTTTACCCAGCACCAGTGATATTGGCAATAACAATATAACTGCCAATGCGAAAGGAATGGTGGCAAAAGCCGCCACCCAGGCAGCGTTCATTGCAATCAATGCAATGATCCCTCCTTTTACTGCTTTCCCGATATTGGGTCCTGAAGGATTTTTCATGGCCCTGAACAGCGGTACATTGATCATGATAATGAATAGCAGGATAAAGGGAAGGGCCAGCCAGAAGCGGTGGTGTATATAGGCTAAAACGCCCATGGTAATGTATACCGCCGCGTAGCATACAGCGGTAAGGCGCAGGCTTTTAACGCTGCCCCCGTGTACTTCTCCCCTGCTGATGTTGGTTACCGCTGCAATGTAGAGGATGGGGATAAAGCCCATCCACCAGTATGTTTCCAGCATACCGGGTACAATACTGATCCCCAGGAGGAGGTTGAGGCCGCGGCAAAGGCCCATGTTGAGCGGGCCGAGCACCGCATGATGTTTTCCCCATTTATCATAAATGAGCGCCGAGGCGGCTACTCCAATGGCAAGCCATCCTGCGTAGCCGGTGAGGCGCCCTACTGAAAAAGCGGCGAGGATGCCTACCAGGAGCAGGTAGCTGCCTAGTATAACAGCTTGTGTTTTTGAGATAACGCCGCTGGGAATGGGCCTTTCGGGGCGTTCTGTGCTATCCAGTTCTGCGTCGAATACATCGTTGAAAACAACACCGCCTCCATACAGGCCAATAGTAGCAAGGCAAAGGCATACTACCGGGAGGATAAGATCCAGCGTAACGGTACTGAATGTAACATTTATAAAGTAGGCCGAAATGGCAACGCCAGCCAATATGTCTGCTATTGCAGTTACGATATTGGCTGGTCGCATCAGGCGCAGGTATCCAATCAATTTGCTAACAATATAACTCACCGTGCAATTAGGTTTTCATGGTTCATTGCCAGCAGAACCGAAGCTGTCAGGCCGTTACCGGATGATGGTTGTGTTTTTATCAATTCGAGGCTGTTGTCCTCCGCGTAAAATAGAGCTTCCGTTAAATTTCTCACTTTGATCAATATTTGCTGTTGCATCAAAATCTGCTTCGTTTATCTGGCCGCTCTGTGCAAAGGCTTTCACAGCATTGGTGTAAGTTACCAAATGAATATCATTCGAGTCAATACCACTTTCGTGCATTAAAGCGGCGGTTTTGGGAACGGCGAGGGGATCGCTGATGCCCCAGTCGGCAGCGGAGTTCACCATAATACGTTCACTTCCATACTGTTTAACTACAGCTACCATGCGTTCATTGCCCATTTTAGTGAAGGGGTAGATGGTAAACGCAGCCCAGAAGCCACGATCCAGCACTTCTTTCACTGTTTCTTCGTTATTATGATCTACAATGATCATGTGAGGTTCCAGGCCATGTTCCAATGCAATGTCCATACTGCGCTGGGTACCTTTTTTCTTATCGCGGTGAGGGGTATGTATCTGTACGGGCAGCCCGGCTTCTTTTGCCAGTTCCAGCTGGGCGCGGTAGTATTTTTCTTCCAGGGGGGTTTGGTCATCGAAACCGATTTCGCCCACGCCTACTACGCCTTCCTTATAAATGAATTGTGGTAATATTTCCATTACGGCTTCGGCGAGCTTTTCATTATTGGCTTCTTTGGAATTGAGGCCAATGGTGCAGTAGTGTTTGATCCCGAACTGGGAAGCGCGGAAACGCTCCCATCCCAGGAGGCTGCTGAAATAATCGCGGAAGGTATCAACGCCGGTGCGGGGTTGTCCTAACCAGAAAGCCGGTTCAATGATGGCTACCACGCCTGCATCGGCCATTGCCTGGTAATCGTCTGTAGTACGGGCCGTCATGTGTACATGCGGATCAAAGAAGCGCATGCCTTTTATTTTATTAAGATAAGCCGGGCTATAGGTAAGTGGTTGGAGATCTTTCTCTGTTAAATCATGGATTCCGCACATAATCTGATCAATTTTATTTTAGTTTATTTAATTATTTTTTGGGCCAGCGTATCCCAGGTAATGCTACCGGCCTGGATTTCAGCCTGCAACGCAGGGTCGGTGGCCAGTAAAGCTTTAGCGGGCGGGTAATGGCATTGTGCGCACACCAGTGCGGCGGCTTCTTTCTCTGTACTGTTCACGGAGTGCCATACGCGGGTGATATCCGCAAAGTTGGCTTCATCTACAAAATTCACCAGGATCCGCCACTGCATTGGATCGAGTGTTCTGCCGGCAGCCCATCTTTCATGGGCAAAGTCAACCAGAATGCCTGCCAGCGCGGCGTTGGCTCTTTCGTCCAGGCCGGTGATCAGGTGTAGTGGTTTATCGGTAAAAATGGCTTTCATTACCAGCTGATTCCAGGCGGGTTCCGACAGGTATTTTGCCGGGTAAGGGTTGTGCAGCATAATAGCTTCCTGTACGATGCCTATGTTGGAGCGGATCCCTTCCGAGGTGCGTGCAGCCCATTCTTCCGGCCATGGCAGCAGCGGGAGCGCGCTGTATAAGGCTGCCAGCTCATTCATTTCCGCGGCGTTGAACAGGTTTTCCAATACTTCCAGGTACATGGATTTGTTGGTTACCGGCAGCTGCAGCAGCCACCATACCCTTGCAAGGCGGTCTAACGTCCAGCCCCGTACGAAAAATGAAGGCAGTAATGCCTGTAGTTGTTCATTTTCCGTTGTGGAAATACGGATCAACTCTTTACCTGTGAAACGCGGAATAGCTGTAAAAGTTTGATTAAACTGCGGGATGGCACCGGTTTGTTGTTGTAGCTGCAACCGCTGTTGCAGCCAGGCATTTGCTTTTTCGTTTCCGTTGTTCCTTATGACCGTACTAAGCAGCGTGTTCACTTTATCCTGATCGTATACATATTCAGCCACTGACATATCCTGTTTAAACTAATAAATGCTGATTTCCCAATAAAATTAACCAGTAATAATGGGATTTTCAGAATCCGGCCACTTTTTTATGATAGATGGCAAAAAATGAAGATAAACCCGTTCACATCAATGGTTGAACGATGAGGGGAGACACAAAATAAAAGAGAGGCATTACTGCCTCTCCTTCCGCCATTCTAAAACCTGATTATACATCAGGATATCTTCACAGCACAGTGGCTCAGACGGCAGACACGGTGCAATAAGGTATATGTTGGGAAAACATTGATCAAGAACGATGGTACTTTAAAGATCTGTAATATATGAGTGCTCTTCTCTATAAGTTTAGACCTGTAACAAGCAACAATGCACGTAGCAATAAATACGGGCGTAAGATACATATTGTCTCCTTTCATTCCAAATAAACAAGTGATTTTTACGTTGCATTTAACGTGCAGCATTGTTTTGTAATACTATAAAAGGCTGATATTCTTTCCAGTCAGGCTTATAATCATCAAGTATGATAAAGCCCTGTGCGTAGTTTCCAAGTACAATATCCAGGTCGCCATCGTGATCATAATCTTTTACGTCCATACAGATCCATCTGCCTTCTTTATCGATCGGTGGTGAATGAGGAGTAAACGTAAGCGGTTTATTTCCTCCTTCAAAGAAAATAAATTTCTCCCCGGGAAGATGCTGGAAATCAGCAAAGAAGGCGATAGCAGCGATATCAGTTTTACCATCCTTATTGAAATCCGCTGCTACTGCTTTTGTACAGCCATTCACCGGGTAATGCCAGGCTTCCCTGTATTTATTATTTCCATCATTCAGGTAGACGAATATTCCGTGGTAAGGTTTAAGCACCATAGAAAAATCTGCATTATCTCCGCAGGTATATAGTATATCAGGTTTACCATCTCCGTTAAAATCTGCCAGTTGGAAACTGGTAGAACCGTTGAGTGGTGGGAACCGGAGCAGGTTGGTGGAAACGAAGCCACCTTTTTTATCATTTTCAAACAGCCAGATCCCTTCATCGCCGGCGGCGAACAACACCATAAAGTCCGTATAGCCGTCGTGGTTAAAATCGCCTGTTTCCGCGTGGATAGCGCCTGGTACTTCCCAGATGGGGAACTGTTTGTAACTATGGTCAGGCAACTGTTTCAGCCAGTACAGGCCACCCTGGTTATGACCGAAAGCGCATACCAGCAGATCTGGCAAACCATCCTTATCAAAATCGGCCTGCAGGGTTTGCACCGGCCGTTTCAGGAAGGCCATGAGGTCGTGCTGCCTGCTTTGCGGATCATTAGGCTGCACGCTGGTAATAATGCCAGCGGGCGCATCCAATGCCCGCATGTTACCTATTTCAGTGAGAATAGCCTGTTGCTGCCCGGCAGTATCTTTTACAAAGAGTATATCGACAGCGGGAGATGGCAGATTACGAATGTTAACGGTTTGTAAATTCCCGTCCCACTGTGTGAGTGTATTGGAGAGTCCATCGCTGGTCATAAGATGGCCGTTATCCGGGTTAAATGCCACCATAGTGGTAGCCACGGGGAGGGTATCTTTGAGCACGGGATACTTCACTGTAAAAACGGACCAGTCGCGTTGCAGCGGCTGCAGTGCTTTTGCAGGCGGTAATTTTTCCGGGGCGGTATTCTTATAATACGCTACCAGCAGCTCCCAATCCTGGATGGGGATCAGCGCTGGTTTGTCGCCGGGCATTGGCGGGTAATAGGAGTTCTCTCCCCATACTTTTATCCCAAGTTTCGGCGCCATGGCGGGCAATACGTGTTTCAGCCAGGTTTCTTTATCCAGCAGGTCGGCGGATACAGGTAAATGACAACCGGAGCAATATTTATCTGCCAGTGCTTTTCCTTTTTCTTCCTTTGTGGGTGTATGGCAGCTGATACCGATGACAAGGCAGGTGGTGATGAAAAACAGTGCGGCAAGACAATACCGGTTACTCATTGGTTGATTGGTCATCGGTGAATATTTTAACGGGCATTGTAAAGTACTAAAATGTTATATAAAAACGAATGCAGCGAAAAAGATCCGCTGCATTCGTTCCATTAAAAAAGCGACAGATATAGCTGTTAGTAATTCGGATTCTGCTCCAGTACCCTTACTCCTCCTACCATGGTGAGGTCGATCTGGCGTTGAGGGATGGGGAAGTATTCGTTCTTTCCTTTTGTGAAATGTCCGCCTTTCAGGTCATTGGTAATAGCTGATTCATACTGGATGAAGGCATTAAGCGCCACATCCGCAATGCCCCAGCGCACGAGGTCGAAGAAGCGGTGGCCTTCCGTAGCAAGTTCCAGTTTGCGTTCAAAATAGATGGCTTTTAACGCCTGGTCTTTGCTGCCGAAAGTAGCAGTGTACCTGCCTATTTTGTAGTTCGCCGCCATTTTGGTGGGATTAAAGCCTAACATTGGTTTAGTGTCATCCAGGTATTTATGCAGCCAGTGTTCAGGGTGATTGATCATCCTGTCGCGGATCTGGTTCACCAGGGCCGTAGCTCCCGGCAGATCGCCGGTTTGCGCATGGCATTCAGCCGACATGAGGATAACATCTGCGAAGCGGATGAGCAATACATTGATAGCTGATCCCGGCGCCCAGGAGTGTGCATCTTTGTATTTATCCTGGTTAAACTGCCAGTACACCATTTTCTTTGGCGCATATGGTCCGGCATAAGCCTGATCTCTGATCCAGTTGGCACCAGGGTGATTTCCCCAGTCATGGTAAGGTATTCCACGGCGTCCAACGGTCCAGTCGAGACGTGGATCCAGTGTACCTGTTTCAGGTGTAAATGGGGTGCTGGACAATGTATCCTGATCGTTTTTCACCGGATTAGCGTTCCAATTATCGAGATTGGGTAATCCAGTGGCGGGATCTGTACGGTAAGAGTTTACAAGATCCTGTGTAGGCTGATAAAATCCGCAGCAGCCGAAGGGGCTGTTGTAAGGGAAGTTCAGCATTTCTCCCTGGTTTGCATTGGCGATGGTATTAGTACCATCGTTAGCTGTCATCTGGATAGCGAATACAGATTCAGAGTTATTCTTTGTAGCGGCATCGAAGTTGTCTTCAAACCTGTTTGTGAGCGCATACTTCAAACCATTGGAAGTAACGCCTGATGCAATGGCCTGGTCGAACAGCGGCATAGCTTCTGCATACTTTTTCTGGTAGAGATATGTTTTGGCCAGGTAGATCTGAGCAGCCCATTTATTTGCTCTCGCCACATCGCTTTGTGTAGCGGGCAGGTTATCTGTGGCAAATTTAAAATCGGCTTCAATAAAAGGCCAGATGTCCTTATCGTTTTTGATACGTACTTCAAGGGTAGTATCTGTGATATAAGGCACTTTATTGAACATCTTTTTCAGTTCAAAGTAGTAGTGACCACGAAGAAACCGGGCCTCTGCTGCCACTTGCGTTTTTTCAGCGTCGCTCATATCAGTTGCAATCGGAAGTTTTGCCAGCACGGTATTACAGCGGATTACCCCTTCATACACGGCTCTCCATTTGGTGTTGAAAAAGCCGTTGCTGGGATCTACCGTAAATTTCGCGATAGGATCTATACCTGGCTGGTCGCCACTGAAGCTACCCTTGTGGGAATCGCCACCAGCCACGCTGCCATAGATCCAGTTAGTAGGAGAAGCTTCCCATGGGCCGCCACCGCCGAGGGCTGCCTGGGCAGTTTGTTGGCCGTCGAGCGAGGCATAGGCGCCTACCAGTAAATAGTTTATGCCGGCTTTATTAGCCACTATTTCATCACTGAGGGAACCAAGCGGTCCCCGTTCCAGGAAGCTCTTGCTACAAGCACTGATTCCTATTGCCAAAGCAAGAATTACACTTAAATATCGTAATGTTTTCATTTTTCTCAATTTTGCTTTTCAGGAAAAAATTATCAGAATGTTACATTCACACCAAGCAGGTACTGACGCTGGTTTGGATACGCTCCTTCATCCACGCCGAAGTTGCTGGTACCACCGGTAATTTCAGGATCTATACCTGAGTATTTGGTGATGGTAAACAGGTTAGCAGCCTGCGCATAAACCCTGAATTTTGTGATGCCCACTCTCTGGAGCACATTGCTTGGGATGGTGTATCCCAGCATGATATTTTTTGCCCGCAGGTAAGAGCCGTTTTCAACGAAGTAGGAGTTAGGAACGTTGGAAGTACTGAAAGATGGTGATGTTTCCTGGATAGGCGCTTTAGCGTTCTGACGGGTTGGCAGCCAGGAATCATACAGTGCGGTTTTGCTTTTTGCACCTTCGAAAGAAGGGTAGAAATCTGTCCACCATTTTACCTGGTTCCAGATCTTGTTTCCCTGCACTCCATAAATGAACATGCTGAAATCCCAGGCTTTATAAGTAAGACCGATATTCAGGCCATAGCTGAATTTTGGATTAGGATTACCGAGATAAGTACGGTCGGCTTCTGTGATCCTTCCATCGCCATTCACATCGGCATATTTGAAGCGGCCTGGTTTGGTGTCTGTCTGGTATACCAGTGAGTTATCGTTATATTGTTTCCTGGTGGCTTCGTTAGCCGCATCTATTTCTGCCTGGCTATTCCAGAATCCATCTACCTTATAACCAAAGAATTCGCTGATAGATTGGCCAACGGCATTACGGATAATGAAGGTACCGTTAAACCTACGTTGTTCCTGGTCGAAATAAGGAGCAGCATCGGATATTTTAACGATTTCATTATTGTAGGTAGTGAGGTTAGCGTTCAGGTCCAGCTTGAGATCTTTGGTAAGATTCAGGTTGGCAGTAGCAGAGAAATCGAACCCTTTATTTTTCATTTGCGCCACGTTCACATAAGGAGCGGCGGCGATACCGTAAACGCCTGGTAATTCAGGGTTATACAGCAGGTCTCTTACATCTTTACGATAGTAGTCTGCTGTTATTTCAAGGGCGCCTTTGAACAGTGTTGCATCTATACCGATATTGGCGTTTACGTTGCTTTCCCATTTTGCATTGGGGTTACCGATACGTGTACGGTAGAAGCCTTGTAAAATTGAGTTGGATGTACCTTTCAGGTCATAGAACGAATTTCCTTTTTCAAACCCGTAAGCGGTGAAGGAATTCTGGGGGTCCACGTTGATCTGGTTGCCCATAATACCATAGCCTCCACGGATCTTCAGGTCAGACAGCCAACTGATACCTTTCATGAATTCTTCCTGTGAAATACGCCATGCCGCGCTTACTGCCGGGAAGTTACCATACCTGTTTGAGGGGCCAAAACGGGAGGAACCATCACGACGGATCAAAGCCCCGAGGAGATAGCGGTCTTTGAAGGAATAATCTACCCTGGCGAAGAGAGAAAATAATCCATCAGAGAAACGGTTACTGTAATTGGTTGGCGTGCCGCTACCAGTGCTGAGATTTGTAAAATCAGGATCGAAGGTAAAATAATCGAGATTAGATCCGCCAACAACCCGGCCTTGGTTATCGAAGGCTTCCGTACCGAGCAATACTTTCAGGTCATGTACCTGGTTGAAATTTTGATGATAGGTGAGCGTGTTGGTCCATGTCCAGTCGTAACCAGTTCCTGAATTTTCCGTGTACGAATTCACTTTATTGTTTTCAGCGTTTTCATATTCGGGTAAGGTGAAGTTGTGATTATTAAAGGAATAGATTTCTCCACCAAAGCTGGTGCGAAGGGTGAAATGTTTGAGGATATCTGCTTCTGCAAATACGTTACCCAACAAGCGGTTGGCCAAAGTTTTGGTGGTACCGAAGCGTTCCTGGATAGCAACGGGGTTACGGGCATTACCCAAACCTTTACCAAAGCTGCCTGCATAATTGCCTTTAATATCATGTACAGGAATGATAGGCATTTCACGGAAGGCCATACCTATACCGCTACCTTCAGTAAGGGCGCCGATCTGCGGGTTATTAATGAGGGAATATTCCAGGTTCTCACCTACCCGTATATTATTGGTAATATTATAGGTACTATTAGCGCGAACTGCGTAACGTTTATTATAAGTATTGGTTAAAGTACCTTGCTGATTAAAGTAATAGAAAGAGAAGAAGTAGCTGCCTATATCCCCACCACCTGCTACTGAGATATTATGGCTGGTGATCGGCGCTGGCTTAAAGATTTCGTGGAACCAGTCGGTACCCGATTTATTTGCTTTTACAATACGGTGAAATGCGTCCAGATCACCGGCTAGTTTATAATTCGGGTTTACGAAATAAGTGGACGGATCAGTGCCTGGATCTCCTTCCATAGCTCCCTGCGGAGCGATGTAATCGGGAAGACGTGGCGTAGCGCCATTACCATATTGTTCATCTTTATAAACAGGATTAGGTGTTGTATTGGCGATAGCCATCCATTTCAGGTTGGCTTGTTCCTGCGGACTGAGGATGTTCCATACGTTTCCGCCTTTAGGCCGTTGTGTACCATAGTAACCATCGTAGGAAACCTTTACTTTACCGGTTCCTCTTTTGGTGGTGATGATGATAACGCCGTTGGCAGCACGGGCACCATAGATGGAGGCAGCGCCTGCATCTTTCAGTACCTGCATGGTTTGTACATCATTAGGATTTACATCAGTAAGATTGGAAATAGGGACTCCATCTACCACATACAATGGGGTATTGTTTCCGAAGGTATTTACACCACGGATCTTCACCTGTGGTTCCTGGCCGGGCTGGCCGGAGCCGAGAATAGTAACACCGGATACTTGTCCCTGTAGCTGGTTGGCTATCTGGGAGGTTGGTTGCTTGGTAAGGTTTTCCACTTTTACAATGGACACCGAACCGGTAAGGTCTTTCTTTTTCTGGCTGGCATAACCGGTTACTACTACTTCTTCCAGCGAACCTACTTTTTCGCTGAGGGAAACGTTGACCGGACCGGATCCTACAACGGCTTCCTGCGGATCATATCCTACAAAGGAGAACACAAGTGTTTCACCTGATTTGGCCATAAGGGAAAAGGTACCGGAGGGATCTGTGGCGGTACCCCGGTTGCTACCTTTCACAAACACGGTAACGCCGGGCAGCGCATTGCCTGAGGCTTTGTCGGTTACTTTACCCGTAACTTTTGTTTGTGCTGATACATTGTTGCCGGCCAATAGCAACAAGAGGCCGCATAGTGCAGCGAGTGCCTGGTAAAATTGCTTTTTCATAACGTGATTTAAGGGAAACGTTTAAGAAAAATTGTTAGTAAATAAGGATTCCTATCTATATATCTCCTTATTGAACAATCACAACTTTGCATAGAGAATCCGTTCCTGCCGCATTCTATTTTGCCGCAGGTCAACTTTCAATAAATACAAAGCATTAGTTTTCATCACCCGTGCATGATGCGCTACACGGCGTCAAAAAAGAAATAGGTGTCTGCTCAACAGTTAAATAAAAACTACTATTTGAATGATGAACTAAACTATGAAACAAACACTGGTGGTCAAGCTGATTTAGGTCATTTGACTGTTGTTTAATTGTTTACGATAGTGAACTCAATACGATAAAAAAAATAAGTGAGAATCTTTTGCTCTAGTAACAAACATTTCAATCTCAGATTTTGGTTCTCACGTGGAACGATGTAATGAACCGAATATATAACATTATTTTAGCTCAAACAAGTGGTCTTTTAACATTTTCTTTAAAAGTGACAAAATTGCAGACTGTTATTCCACTATTCCACACTGCCCGGATAAAATAATACAAGGAATATGCTTTTGAAATTCTTTTGTGTATGTTTAAGCCCTAATTTTTGCGTCATGAAAATATTGAATGTTGTGTTTTGCCTGATGTTCGTTTTGTTTGCAGGCTTACAGTACAATGATCCTGATCCTTATATATGGATGCCCATCTATCTTTACAGCGCCGTGCTTTGCCTGCTGGCATCGCGTAACCGCTTCTACCCGAAATGGTATATTGCCGGTATATTGGTGTACCTGGCTTATGCCATCTATAAGTTCTTTGACCAGAACGGAGTGGAAGACTGGTTCACCAAACACAATGCGGAGAACCTCGCCGAAACCATGAAGGCCACCAAACCCTGGATTGAAGAAACACGGGAGTTCTTCGGATTGTTCATTTGCATAGGGGCGTTAACGATAAATTATTTTTACGCGAAGAGAAGGCGTGCGTAGATCGCCTTCGGCGAATTTTGTCTGACTCAGGATT
>NZ_DATMTE010000846.1:0-4212 GCF_035564935.1 Chitinophaga sp.
TAATCAGCGTAATCATCATAATCCTGAGTCAGACAAAATCCGCACTTTTTTAAGTATCTTCATAGTTCGCACTATTATCTGCTTAAATTAATCTTCGCTCATGAAAATCGGTATCCTTGGAAGCGGACCTGTTGGGTTAACTCTTGGTAAAGGGCTCATTCAAACAGGTCATCAAGTTACAATCGGTACCCGTAATCCCTCCAGGGAAGCCCTCCAACAATGGATAAAGAAACAAGGAAAGCAGGCCATGGCCGGCACTTTCAGGCAGGCAGCCGAATTTGGGGAACTGCTGCTGATCTGTACCAGTTGGGCAGGCACCAAAAAAGCCATTGAAGCCGCCGGTATATGGAACTTCAAATCCAAAACAGTGGTGGATGTTACCAATCCCCTCGATGGCAAAGGCCCCGATGAAAACGGACGCCTTACCCTCACCATTGGTCATACCAACTCCGCCGGGGAACAAATACAAGCCTGGCTGCCCCCCGATGCCAATGTAGTAAAGGCGCTCAGCTGTATTGGCCATGAAAAAATGTTGCTGCCTGATTTTAAGGAAGGTGCACCCACTATGTTTATCGCCGGTAATAATAATGATGCTAAACGGGAAGTGGTGAACCTTCTCCACCAGATAGGCTGGCACGATGTAGCGGATATGGGAAAGATAGAAATGAGCCGCAGCATAGAACCGCTCTCCATTTTATGGTCCGCCTGGGGATTTCTGAACGACAGCTCCGGGCACGCCTTCAAGCTATTAAAACGATAAAGAATAAAAAAAGGGACTGGTGCATTGCCAGTCCCTTTTTTTATTTTACCTGTTTTGAATTTATGTAGAAGTTTTTATCTACCTCAAAATTCTTCAGATCAGTTAAAGTAATATTGGAGCTACGCCACAATGTGCCGGGGTATATCAGCTTATAACCATTATCGCTCAGCTTCACTTTCACCGGCATATTAAAGTCCTTTACATCAGACACCCAGCGGTACTGCAGCTGCTGCCCGTTGAAGCGGTACTCCAGCGTAGGGATCGTAGTATGACGCAGGTACTGGTCAAATACTTTATCCAGGTTCATACCCACCACCTGGCTCATATAGTCTTCAATGTCGCGGGTAGTCACGGTTTGATGATAGAACGTTTTGTTCAGCCCCCTCAGTAACTGGCGGAAAGCCTCATCGTTTTCCATGATCTGCCGGATGTTATGCAGCATGTTGGCCCCTTTATAATACATATCACCGCTTCCTTCGGCGTTTACTCCGTAAGGTGCAATGATAGGTTTATCATTTAAGATATTTTTACGGATGCCCTGAACGTATTCATCTGCGGCCTTACGCCCGTACTGGCATTCGGTGTAGAGGGTTTCGGAATAGTTGGTGAAGGATTCGTGGATCCACATATCCGCCAGGTCTTTGCTGGTGATGCTGTTGCCAAACCATTCGTGGCCGCTTTCATGGATAATGAGGAAGTCCCACTTCAGGCCCCAGCCTGTGCCGGAAAGGTCCCTGCCGGAATAGCCCATCTGGTATTTGTTGCCGTATGCCACACCGCTCTGGTGCTCCATTCCCAGGAACGGTGCTTCTATCAGTTTGTAGCTGTCTTTATAAAAAGGATACTTTCCAAACCAGTACTCAAAGCATTTCAGCATAGGCTTTACTACTTTGAAATGCTCCCGCGCTTTGTCTTCATTATAATCCAGTACCCAGAAACCCAGGTCCAGTTTGCCGCCTTCGCCGGAGTAGGTATCCTTCATTTCTATATAGTTACCTATGTTCACGGCTACATCATAATTATTGATCGGGTTGCTCACATACCATACAAAGGTTTTGGTGCCGTCGGGGTTGTCGATGGTCTTTTTTAAACGGCCGTTGGATACATCAGTGAGATCGGAAGGAACGGTAACGCTGATGGTCATATCTTCCGGCTCATCGCTTTGCGTGTCTTTGTTCGGCCACCAGATGCTGGCGCCAAGGCCCTGGCAGGCAGTGGCTATCCAGGGGCGGCCTTTCTCGTCTTTGGCCCAAACCACGCCGCCGTCCCAGGGGGCTTTCGCTGCTTTGCGGGGTTTGCCGCTATAAAATACCGTGATCTTTTTTGATTTATCTTTTGCCTGCGGCGCTGCCATCCTGATAAACCAGGCATTGCCGTCGCGGGTAACGGGCAGCGATTTTTTGTCCTGTACCACACTATCTATCACCATGGGCGCCTGCAGGTCTATCTGCATCACGGAATCCGGTTTCAGTACCTTATAGGTAATGGTATTGAAACCGCTGAAGGTGCTGTCGTCCGGGTTTACCTGCACGTGCAGGTCGTAGTTTGTTACATCCCACCAGGCGCGTTGTGGGGTGATAGTGCCTCTCAGCGTGTCTGCCCTGCTGAACTGCTGTGCCCCTGCAGTTAAGGTAGCCATTAGGGCCATACAAAGCATAGGTATGCCGCGCATATTTATTCGTATATTTTAGCCTGAAAGATATTAATTTACTGCCAGATGAAAAGTAGTTATTGTCAGGTGGTTATATGCAGATGGGGGCTTGCTGTGCTATGCAGCCTCCTGCTTGGGGCGTGCGGTAGCCCGGAAAAACAGTCGCTGCGTGTATTCCGCTATAACAGTACCAACGGAATTGCCAGCCTCGACCCCGCGTTTGCCAAAAGCCAGGAAGTAATATGGGCGGTAAAGCAATTGTACAACACCCTGGTGGAGCCCGACAGCAACCTGGTGATCCGTCCCTCGCTGGCAAAACAATGGCGCGAATCGGCGGACCACCGCACCTATACCTTCGACCTGAGAACGGATGTATACTTTCACGACAGCGACATTTTCCCCGGGGGCAAAGGCCGCCGGATGACGGCGCACGACGTGGTATATAGCCTCCGCCGTATCATGGACCCCGCCACGGCATCGCCCGGCGCCTGGATCTTCAACGGCAAACTCTCTGCCGACAGCGGCTTTAAAGCCCTCAATGATTCTACCTTTGAACTAAAGCTGTACCGGCCTTTCCACCCGGTGCTGGGTATCCTCAGCATGCAATATTGCTCCATTGTGCCGCATGAGGCCATTGAAAAATACGGGAAAGACTTCCGCAACCACCCCTGCGGCACCGGCCCGTTCCGCTTTTTCCTCTGGGACGAAGGACAGGCGCTGGTGCTGCACCGCAATCCTCTTTACTTTGAAACAGATAGCGCCGGGCATCGCCTGCCTTACCTGGAAGCGGTACAGGTAGGCTTCCTCGAAAGCAAGGCATCAGAGTTCCTGTTGTTCCGGCAGGGGCAGCTGGACTTTATGAATGATATAGACGCTTCCTTTAAAGACGAAGTACTCACCAAACAAGGGCAGCTTCGTAAGGAGTGGGAGGGGAAAATGGTGCTGAACAAACATCCTTATCTGAATACGGAATACCTGGGCTTTCTTACAGATAGCAGCATGGCTATCGTAAAAGCATCGCCGCTCCGGTGGAAAAAGATCCGGCAGGCCATCAACTACGGTATAGACCGTACGAAAATGATGACCTATCTCCGCAATGGCATAGGAACCGCTGCCACTGCGGGTTTTGTACCGGCAGGGTTGCCGTCTTTTTCTGCACAGCGGGTAAAAGGCTATCCCTGCAACCCCGCAATGGCCCGGCAGCTGCTGCGGGAAGCCGGCTTCCCCGACGGGAAAGGACTGCCCGTCATTAAATTATTGTCTATTCCCATTTACGCCGATCTGGCCAACTATGTGGCCAACCAGCTGGAGAACGTGGGCATACGCGTACAGGTGGAGATTGTACAGAAAAGCCTGTTGCTGGAGCAAACCGCCAAATCCCAGGCGTTATTTTTCAGGGGCAGCTGGATCGCCGATTATCCCGATGCAGAAAGCTACCTGGCCATGTTTTACAGCAAAAATCCCGCACCGCCTAATTATACCCGCTATCATAACCCTGCTTTCGACCGGCTGTATGAAGCCTCCCTGCAGGAGATCAATGATAGCCTCCGCTATGCCCAATACCAGGAGATGGATAATATGATCATGGCAGACGCCGCAGTAGTGCCGCTGTTTTACGATGAAGTGGTAAGACTTGTGCAACCCAACATCTCCGGATTCAGCAATAACGGTATGAATCTCTTAGAGTTACGTCGGGTAAAGAAAATTAAAATTTAAAATTATTTTAACATTTTATTCACCACCCGGTTTAGCTATACTGGTTTTATATCCGCTTAATTAGCTTACCTTTGACGCTTATTTG
>NZ_DATMTE010000847.1:0-24311 GCF_035564935.1 Chitinophaga sp.
AATTAATCTGCGACAACCCATCAGCAGACAAATCCAAAATATCAAACCCTGCTACCTGCTGCATACCGGGACCTGAAAAGTTCAGTTTCAGGTTACCAACTTTTCCAAAAGAGAGGATTATTTCGAGAAATGGTCTCGACATATCCGGCCAAACAGCTGCCTTATTTCTCGACTGACCTAGCAGCACCATCGATAGTTTTTCGGCAGACCAATGCAGTAATTTTATAAATGCTATATCCCCCGGCTTCCAATCCGGATAAAGTGCCGTAACCCTTTCAATATTTTCTATATGCTTCATAGTATCCAAAGTTAATGTAACAACATCTATACAGAACACCCTCTCCCATAAAAATTCCCCCCCAACCGTTAATTACTACTAACCAACGTTAAACAGTGTTAAGAATCCCAACCGTTCAAAACCACTTAAAACCAATACTATCAAGCCATACCGGCCGCCAACTTATCGTGCCGCTCCCCCGGCCCCTTCTTCCGCCCTTAAACTTCCATCCCCGCCGGCAATCTAAAAAAGATATGCGAAACTGATTCCCGGGTTACACCAGGAATACTAATTCATTCAAAACTTAAAACACACAATTATGATGAAGCATTTTCTTGTAGCAGGTTTGTTAATGACAACACTGGTTTCTGTGAAAACTTACGCACAGCAGCCACAACAACCACAGCAACACGACCGTGAAGGATTTTTTAAGAAGATTGATACAGACGGGGATGGCAAACTCAGTAAAGCGGAAGTAGATGCAGCGGCTAAAGACAATAAGCGGCTTTCCAAATTAAGCGAGAATTTCACCGCTATTGATACTAACAAAGATTCTTTCTTAGACAAAGACGAACTGAAGGCATATAGAAAAAGCCAGGGACCACGCAAGAAAGAGGGCGGTAATAAGTAACACTAAAAGGAGGGAGTTTTTCAATATAGAAAGACTCCCTCCTTTTTACTACTCCAACCGCTGCTTGTCTTTCAGCAACTGCGCCTGCAGCTTTTTATAACTGATATCCTGCACCGCTTTTTTATCGGTTATGGCCTGTACCGCAGCGGTGGCAGCGCTCTGGCCCAGGATCATAAACACCGGCTCCATGCGGATGGAACCAAAGGCAATATGCGAGCTGGACATACATACCGGCACCAGCAAGTTCCCGCATTCTCCTTTCTTCGGCACAATAGCGCCATAGGAGATCCGGTAAGGCTGCTTAGCGTCCACACCTATATCGCCTTCATTCTGCACAAAGCCGTCGGGTTTTACGTAACGCTGTGCATTGTGCGCGTCCAGCGTGTAGGAGCCCATGCCCACGGACTGGCTCACCGGGCGTTTGCCCAGGACTTCGTTCTCAGTCATCACGCTCATGCCCGTCATGCGCCGTGCTTCGCGGATATACAGCTGGTGCGGCCAGTTGCCGTTATCCTTAAACTCGTCGGCGGACAGGCCCCATTTGTTCATGTCATCCTGTACGTCTGATGGTATGCGGGGGTCGTGGGCGATGAAATACAACAGCCCTTTCTGGTATTGTTCATGCTCTTTGATAATGGCTGTCCTTCTTTCATAAGAAGCATCCGGGTAATCATAGTTCATCCCGATGTTATCCATGCTGAAAGGGCCGTGGTTATTCACGTCTGTTTTGTGGTTGGGAATGGGATCAAATTTATTGAAGGTTTCCCGCCAACCGGAATTGAATACACGCACCAGCAATTCATACTGCGTAGAGTCGTAGTTGTTAGGCCGTTCAAAGGGCACCCTGTTGCGCGGGTCATTGGTGAGGCACAAACGGAAGCAGTAGGCTTGTATCCGTTTATCGCCGTCGCCTTTTTTCCCGGGGTCATCGCCGGAAACGAGGGGCAGCAGCCCGCTGGAGGAATCGCCCGCTATTTTGTAGGGGCTGATGTTTGTTTTAAAGTGATGGCCGTGGTGCAGCACGCCCACCTGGATACCGTTCCATTGCTCACCGTACACGCTATTGGCTTCACGGCCCACGTGGTAGCTAACGCCGGCAGCAGCCATGAGGTCGCCTTCATAGGTGGCGTCAATGAACATTTTGCCGGCAAAGGTTTTCCCGCTGAGGGTGGTGAATGTTGTGATGTTACCATCCTTTTTGATCAGCCCTTTTTCGCGGTCCAGCCATTCATCCCGGTATACCGTGATCTTGTTTTCTTTTATAAAATCTTCAAACACCTGTTCCGCTACATGCGGCTCAAAGATCCACATGGTGCGTTCTGCGCCGTCCATCGCTGCTGTTCCCTGGCCTTTGTTGCCGTATTCCTGCTGTTGCTGCCATTGCCAGGCATCGGGCTGCTGGTAGTGCTGGTATACGCGGTGGTAGAACTCACGCGACAACCCGCCTATGACGGATTTGTTGCCGGTATCGGTAAAGCCCAGGCCCCCGGAGGAAAGGCCGCCCAGGTGTGTGTCCGGAGATACAATAATGACTGACCGGCCCATTTTTTTCACCTGCACAGCAGCAATAACAGCCGCGGAGGTGCCGCCATAAATAATAACGTCCGCCGTCATTTTCGCAGGAATCGGCGCCGCTGCTACGGATAAGGAATAGACGGATACTGCAATGCTAACGAGGAATTTCTTCATAATTTATTTTTTCAGGAACCAAGCAATCTTTTGAGGGCGGCGGGATAACTTCTACCGGATACGCCGCCATCACCCAATGTAATACTATCTCCAAAACAAACCACTTTGCTATGCGGCAGCTGCAACTGCATGATCGCCTCATACACCACAACGCCCATCAGGCGGTATCCTTCGGGAGTGGGATGCAAGCCATCCGTTTTCCCGCTGTTGGCTTCATTACGGAGAAGGCTATCCGCATCGGTACCTATATTACCTGTTTTTTCAAAAACATGGTGCATGTCCAGTACCGGCAGTTTATTGTCTGCCGCGATTTTACGGATCACATTATTCACCTGCCGGTTCCGCTCCTGGTACCCTTCAGGCTCATAGAATTCCTTCTTGTGGCGGGTGAACAGGTAAGGCTCGTAAGCTGGCAGGATGGTCATCAACAGCACCTGGCTGTTGATGTTCATGATCTGTTTAACCATACTGCGGACATTCGCCTCATATTGCGGTAACGGCACATACTTCACGCTGTTCATGTCGTTGGTGCCTGCCATGAGCACAGTAAGGTCAGGCCGGTGTGACAAACAATCCTGGTCGATCCGTTTTAGCAGGTCAATGGTATTGTTGCCGCCAACACCTGCGTTGATCACCTGCGGATCTGCTGCCGGCGCAGCTTTCACGGCAGGCTTCCAGGAAAAGTATTTTTCCTGGAAGGCCACCGATGTAGTAAGCAAACCCGTTTGTAAAAATGTTCTGCGATGCATTATCAATAATCAGGGTTTTGTGTCAGGTTCTTATTTACATCCCGCTCTGTTTGAGGGATAGGATACAGGTTATGTTTTTCCAGGACAACAATACTTGCATTCTGCGCTTTCATCGCGCTGGCCAGCCGTTTGGTCCTCACGAGGTCGTACCAGCGATGCCCTTCAAAGGCCAGCTCCAGGCGTCTTTCCAACAGCACGCTGTCGCGGAATGCGCCCTGGTTCAACCCGGGCAGTAGGTCCACAAGACCTGCCCTTCGCCTCACCCGGTTAATTGCCGTATAGGCTTCCACGTTACCAGCGGCCTGCTCATTCAGCGCTTCTGCGTACATCAGCAGCACATCAGCATACCGGATAATGGGATAGTTGTTACTGCCTTCCCCTGTAGCTGTGGCGGAAGGATCCAGGTATTTACATATATATCCCGGGAAAAGAATATTAGCCGGTGCCGGAGGTGTGGTAGTGGCAGAATAAAGCCTGATGGTCACATCCCTGCGCTTGTCCGCCAGGCTATAGGCATCATACAGGTTCTTTGTAGGAGGATCGTCGCCAAAGCCTGAAACACCATTTACCTTATCGAAAACAGGCCGCATATAACCCTGCATGAAGCTGCCCTCTCCTACGCCGCCTCCCAGCGCCTGCACTTCAAATACCGCTTCTTTACCGTTCTTGTTGGCAATAGCAAATGCATCTGCAAAATTAGTCCAGAGGTCATACACACCCAGGTCTATCACTTCCTTGCACTTGGCGGAGGCTTTGGCCCAGTCCTGCCGGGTCAGGTAAACCTTCGCCAGGAAAGCTGTTGCCGCACCTTTAGTGGCCCTGCCTTTGTCGGCGCCCGTATAGGATGCCGGCAGCGCTTTCTCTGCATCAGTAAAATCTGCTATGATCTGCTGGTATACTTCGTCCACCGTTTTCCGGGATACTGCCAGGTCACTGAGTGAGTTGGTTTCCTGCAATACCACCGGCACACCGCCGAATAACCGCACCAAAGTAAAATAGTAAAACCCTCTCATAAATTTTGTTTCAGCCAGCAGGCGTGTTTTGAGCGCATCATCCATAGAAATATCCGGTACCCGCCCCAGCACGGTGTTGGCGCGGTTGATGCCCTGGTAGCATGTGCTCCATACCACCTGGAAAGTAGTGGTAGCCGGCGTGAAAGTATATTTGTCCAGATCGTTCTTGGACTGGTTCACCGTAGAGCGACCACTGCCCCATTCGGCATCATCCGTAGCCTGATCCATCAGCACCCACATAGACTGGTTATACAGGTTGGCGGTGTTCAGCAGGTCATATACGGAATTAACGGCCGCCTTTGCGTCGTCCGCATTCTTGTAGAAATTGGCTGGTGTAAAGCTGGACTGCGGCACTTCGTTTAGCTTCCCGCAGGATACACCTATTATCAACAGTAAAAAAAGAAGGAACTTTTGCATATGCAGAAATATTTTTGTTAGAAGCTGACATTTAAGCCAAAAAGTACGGTCCTGGCGGTTGGATAGCTGCCGTAGTCGAAACCCTGGCTGCGGCTGTCCTGCCCAAAGCGGTTTACCTCGGGGTCATAGCCGCTGTATTTTGTCCAGGTAACAAGATTCTGTACGCTCGCGTATGCACGTATGGAATGCACCTTAATGGCACTCAGTACGGAAGCGGGCAGGTTGTAGCCCAACTGCAGGTTCTTGAGCCGCAGATAGGAACCGTCCTCAATCTGTCGTGTAGAAATACGGTTTGTAGGACGCGCATTGGTGGCGCGTGGAATGTCCGTATTGGTATGTGTTGGCGTCCAGCGATCGAGCATGTCCCGGTCCTGGTTGATGGTGCCGTTGAGATACTCCAGCTCAAAGCGATTCGCGTTCAGGATCTTGTTGCCATACACGCCCTGAAAAAAAACGCTGAGGTCAAATCCTCCGTAGGAGAAGGTGTTGCTGATGCCACCCGCAAATTTGGGCTGGGCATTACCAATGATGGTACGGTCTGCATCGTCTATTTTCTTGTCGTTGTTTAAATCCTTGTACCTGCGGTCGCCTGGTTTCTTCGCATTCGGATCCGCCAGTGCGGACAGTTCTTCTGCAGACTGGTAAATACCATCGGTCACATAGCCGTAGAAAGAGCCCAGCGGCTGACCGACACGGATAATACCGGAGTTCAGGTTCTGCGCAATGTTAGCCACTTCGCCGGCAAATATTTGCGGAGCGCCGCCAATGTCCAGCACTTTGTTACGATTGATCACATAGTTGATATCCGTAGTCCATTTGAAAGCACCGTCCAGGTTCACTGTGGAAAGGCTAAGCTCTATCCCTTTGTTCTCTACCTGGCCCAGGTTCTTATAAGCGCTGGAATAGCCGGAGGTGCTGGGGATAGTTACATTCAACAACAGGTTCCTGGTTCTTTTCAGATAGGCGTCTGCAGTGAGACTGATCCTGCTGTTGAACAGGGAAATATCAACGCCCAGGTCGGCCTGCGAAGTGGTTTCCCAGGAGAGGTCCGGATTGGCGATCTGGTTGGGGCCAATACCGGTGGCCACCGTGTTGCCCAGCACATAGTTCTGGGTACCCAACAGCGAGTAGGCGGGATAGTTACCGATACCATCCTGGTTACCAGTGGTACCGTAGGTAGCCCTGACTTTCAATTCGCTGATCTGTTTCACGCTTTTCAGGAAAGGCTCTTCGCTCGCCCGCCATGCCAGTGCGGCAGAAGGGAAAAAGCCGAAGCGCTTGTTGGCGCCAAACCGGGAAGATCCATCCGCACGGAAAGAGGCGGTGATTAAATACCTATCGCGATAGCCATAATTCACCCTGCTCAGGTAAGACTCCAGCCCCCATTCGCCAATGCCTGAAGAAGGGGTAACAGGAATGGCGCCTGCCCCCAGGTTTCCCGAGCCCAGGTTATCATTTACAAAGCTGCGGGCAGATGAAGAATTGTATTCTGTGTGGTTTACCTGTTGGGTATAACCTACCAGGGCAGTAATGCTGTGTACCTGGTTGAATCTTTTCGTATAGGTAAGGGTATTCTCATTCAGCCAGGTAATGTTCTGTTCATCGTAGATATAGGCCACACCACCCTGGGAGAGGCCACTGGCCACACTTCGCGGGAGGTAATTATCTTGCTTTTGCAGAATGGCGTCCGCGCCGAACATCACCCGCAGACTAAGCCCTTCGAGTATTTCGTATTCGCCGAACACATTACCGAAAACACGGTAGGCGGTATTGCGGTTCCTGGAATCCTGCACCAATGCTACCGGGTTATCTGCCGGGAAAGTAAGCTTGGGATCATTAATCAGGTATTTACCATCCTTATCGTATACGGTAAGAAGTGGCGGAAACTGCAGGGCAGCCATTGTTGCCAGACCGGCAGCGCCCAGGTTGCCATCAGACTTAGCCTGGTTACTCACCGTGCGACTCACGGTGAGGCTGTTGCCTATCTTGATCTTGCTGGTCAGCTTCCTGTCGATATTTACGCGAAAGGAATACCTGTTAAAATCAGATCCTTTGATGATCCCCTGTTGTGTGAAATAGCCGGCGGACAAGGCGTATTGCGTTTTTTCATCACCACCACTAACAGATAACTGGTAATTGGCGATGGGAGCTGTGCGGAGTATTTCGTCCTGCCAGTCGGTGCCTTTACCAAAAGCGGCTACCTGGTCTGGTGTGTATACGGCAGGCAGGCCATCATTGGTATTCGCTTCATTGACAAGCTGTGCGTACTCGCTTCCGTTCAGCACCGGGTATTTCCGGCGTACGTTCTGCGTGCCGTAATAGGTGTCGAAATTGATAACAGACTTACCCGCTTTTCCTCTTTTAGTAGTAATGATCACTACGCCGTTGGCTCCCCTGGAGCCATAGATGGCTGTGGAAGAAGCATCTTTCAGGATATTGATGGATTCAATATCTGCCGGGTTGAGGGTACTCAACACGTTAAAGGCGGAGCCAGTGCTTACGCCGGCATTCTTGAAGGGAATACCATCTATCACGTACAGCGGCTCGTTGTCGCCCTGTATGGAGTTACCGCCACGGATACGGATAGTGGTGGAAGCGCCGGGAGCGCCGGAGTTTTGTGTTACCTGCACGCCGGCGGCTCTTCCCTGCAAAGCCTGGTCCAGTGAAGTAACAGCCACTTTCTTGATTTCTCCCACGGGTATGGAAGCAACGGAGCCGGTGAGATCACTCTTTCTTACCTGGCCGTAACCTACTACCACTACTTCTCCCAGGGCTTCTGTATCGCCTTCGAGGGTAACGGTGATGTTGTTCTGACCCGTGGACAAAGTGATTTCCTTTGATTTGAGTCCCAGCGCGGAAACCACCAGCACGGCGTTCTCCGGTACATTAGTGAGGGTGAATGCACCATTTACATTGGTGGTGGTGCCACGACCGGTGCCTTTCACCTGCACCGTGGCGCCGGGTATTGGCTCCCCCTTTTCATTCACCACTTTGCCCTGTAAATTGTCGATGGCGGGTTGCTCCGATCCCTGCTGTGTGGGCGATATTGTTTTACGGCTGATGACCACTGTATTGCCCTGCAAAGAATAACGCAGTGGCTGGTCTTTCAGCATCATCTTCAGCGCTGTTTCCAGCGGTGTGTTGTTAAAGGTTACGGTGACTGGTTTGGCCGCGGCCATGTCCTCGTTGCGATGAAAGAATACGTAACCTGTTTGCTGTTTGATCACGGCAAACACCTTTTCCAGCGGAACATTTTTCCCACTGAAGGTGATTTGCTGGGAGCTACAGACGGCAGTAGCTTTCAGGAAAAAAAACAAGAATAGCGATAGCATTAATTTGTACATAACATGGAAGATTGGTTGATAGGTTTATTTACGTATTTATTCCGGCAGTATAATGATATGTCTGTCGTGCTCTATTTTAAAATGCACCCTTGCCTGCTCCAGCGTTTGCAGCGCCTGCGCCAGGGTTAGGCCTTTCCCGATCTCCCCGGAGAAGATTCCCTGTGGCACGCCGTCGGCATAGCTTACCTCTACGTTGTACCAACGGGAAAGCTGTCGCATGATAGTGTGGATATCCGCGTCCACAAAGGAGAAGTAGCCGTTTTTCCAGGCAATCACGTGGTCCGTGTTCACCTTGCTGACAGCAATGGCGTCAGCGCCGCGAACAACAGCGGCTTGTTGCCCGGGTTGCAAAAGTGTTGCTTCCTTGTTGACGCTTACTTTTACGGCGCCATCCAGCAGGGTGGCGTTCATGGTACGTTCATCATCATAGGCCATGATGTCAAAGCTGGTACCCAGCGCCAGCACCTCAAGATTGTGAACGCGCACTTTGAAGGGCTGTCCTGCTTTCTTTGCGATCTCGAAATATCCTTGTCCTTCCAGCTCCACTACCCGTTCCTTCCCCACAAACGCCGTGGGATATTTCAGCCTGGAATCGGCGTTCAGCCATACTTTGGAGCCGTCTGGCAACACCAGCTGGTATTGTCCGCCGCGGGGCGTGGCCAGGGTATTAAAGCCCGCCGCAGCGGTTGCGCCGTTTACATCATATTGCAGGCGGCCGTTCTGCAGATGGATGGAGGTATTGCCCTGCTGCATCACGCGCCCGGAGGCGCTGTCCAGCGCCACAGTGGAGCCATCCGCCAGGGTGAGCATGGCTTTATTGCCTCCGGGTGGCACATCTTGTTTTAAGATGTTGTGATGAGCTATGGCAGAAGGAGTGGGTGATCGTTGTTGGTAAAGATATCCCATAGCGCCCAGCCCGAATGCTACTACGGCAGCGGCGGCATAACGCCAGCGGTATGCCCTGCGTACCGGGATAACGGGAGTGCGGCTTTCCTGCTCCTGCTGATCTGCAGGCAGGCGTGTATTGGTGAGAAGATGTTCCAGTTTGGCTTCGGCATCCGGGATGCCTGCTGCACCGCGACTATTGCGCCAGTGCTGTTCCATAGCCAGGCGCAGGGCGTCGTCCGCAGATCTTTGCTTCACGGCTGCCAGCAGCTCTTCCAGCTCTTCGCGCGTGCAGGTATTGGTAACATAACGTTCGAACAGGAAGGTTACTCTGTTATCAGTTTCACTCATACATGGATGGCAGGGAATAGCTGCCTTTAATAGCTAGACGCTGGAAAAAGGAGGAATAACTAATCGATCTGAAAAAAAATTTAAACTTTTTCTGAAACCATATGCAGGAGGGCAAATATCATCACCAGGTTAAGATGATCGGCCAGGTATTGCTGAATGAACCGTTGGGCTTCGGTGATATGGTTGTTGACAGTGTGCCTGGAAAGGGACAGCCGCTCGGCGATCTCTTTATGGGAAAGCCCTTCCTCTCGGCTTAGCTGGTATACTTTCCGGCGCTGGGAGCTGAGCAAACCAATTGCTTCCCGGAGTTTTGTTTCATACTCTTTCACCATTACCTGGTTGTCGGCTTCCGTGGCATCCGCCATCTGGATCTCTTCCCACAGGAGGTCTACCAGCTGCGGGTTTCGGCTGGCAGCGCGCAGGAAGTCGATAGCGCGGTGATAGGCAACGCGGAACATGAAAGCCTCGAGATGCTCAATACGGGGCAGCAGCTCCCTGCCCACCCAGCATTTGGTGAGTACGTCCATCACCACTTCTTCCGCCACCTGCGGAGATTTGATGATAGTACGAATATAATGAAACAACCTGCCCTGCCATGCCTGGAAAAAACTGCGAAAGGCGGCTTCGTCACCTTCCGAGATCAGTTGCAGCAGTTCCTTATCAGTATGTAGTCGCTCTGGCATGTAAGTAAACCCTGTCCCTCTTGTAGTAAAAGTAGTAAAAGGACGGCAGTAAATAACACTAAAAGAACAGGCGCCCGGATAACCAGGCGCCTGTTCTTCTTTATACTATGTTTATCTTACTCAATCAAGTGAAGCCTTGTAACGCTCCAGTGCTTCCATAAAGTAATAGTCCGCATACACCAGCGGCACATCAATCTCCGCATTATGCGGAATGCTTCCCACGCTATGCATCAGTATAAAATTACCGTTCTTCCCTTCCGGCGCCCTGTATGCAGCACTTGCCAGTGAATGCAGTATGGCGATGGCCGATTTGCGATATTGCTCTCCCTTACTTTTATCTACATAACCACTCAATTCAAATAATGCCGACGACACAATAGCTGCGGCAGAAACATCGCGGTATTTTGTTTTTACATTGTTGGCATTGGAACGTACGCCTGGCTTATATCCTGCTTCTTCCACATTGAAATCCCAGTAAGGAATTTTATCTTCCGGGAGATTTTTGTTATCCAGGAACCAATCTGCCATACCGGTGGCTGTTTTCAGGAAACGCGGATCATGTGTTTCCCGGTAGATCATGGTAAATCCATAAATGCCCCATGCCTGCCCGCGCGACCAGGTAGAATTATCTGCATAGCCCTGCGCGGTTTCACGGGCCAGTACCTTACCACTGGTGGTATCATAACATACTACGTGATAGGAGCTGTAATCAGGCCGTACCTGGTTGTACATGGCGGTTTCTGCATGGCTCACGGCTATGTGGCGGAAGCTGGTATCCCCCGTTTCCCGGGAAGCAAAGAAGAGCAATTCCAGGTTCATCAGGTTGTCGATGATCACGGGGTAGTAATACATTTGCTGCCCATGCCAGGATTTGAAAGCATTCCAGGATTTAATGCTACGTGTTACCGGGCTAAAGCGCGTGCTGAGCGAGCGGGCGCCCTGGATAAGGATATCGCGGTATGCTTTGTTACCGGTAAGGCGATAAGCATTGCCATAGCTGCAATACATCATGAAACCAAGATCATGGTGTTGGGTAAAATCTTTCAGCGGTTCCAGCTTTTCTGTCCATTTAATAGCTTCCCGTTGCCATGCCGGATCTTTGGTTTGCTCATAGGCATACCAGAGTGAGCCAGGGAAAAAGCCTGGGGTCCAGTCGTACATGGAGGTGGTGATCATTTTCCCTTCTTTGTTGGTGGTCCGGGGAAAGGCAAGGCGCTCGCGTGATTCCGTGTCCTTCAGCATATGCTTAAGCTGTTGCCGTGCAAAGCCTGCATTACTGTCTACAAATTCTTTCTCACCGCCGGCAGTGAAAACACTGAGACCGGCGGTTAAGATGAGATAAAGCAATGGTTTCATATTCTATGGTGTCACTTTAATGATTAGTTCCCGTATCACACGTTTTTCTTCATCCAGTGTGTGGTTAAATGCTACGAAAGTAGCCTTGTATACACCCGGGGCAGGATATGCGTATGCATATTCTTCTTTATCCGGTTCATTGATACTTTTGAGGCCTGTGCTCACATCTCCCGGAACACGGCCGGCATACAACGGTTTGGTAACAACCCAGCTGGTGTTGGTAGCCGCGTTGGCGTCGCCGCCCGTGATCTTAAGATCAGAAGCAGATGGCGTCCAGCGGCCGTTAGCCGGGTTCCATACATTTCCGTAACGCGTCCAGTAGGCTACGTCTGTGGAGAATGAACTTAAGGGCACTGTTTTTCCGGGCAATACATTGTTCACTGCCAACTGGGTGATCGTCCAGGTGCGTTGTGTAGAACCGGTTACGCCGCTGTATTTGAAAGCAATGAAGAGTGAATCATTTTCATTGGCCAGCAGATCGGTTAAGTCTGCGGCGCCAAAAGGCACGTCGGTAGCACCGGTGGCCAGCGTGCCGCGGTTACTGATATTCGTCCAGGCAGCATTCACTACAGCAGCAGAATCAAGACCCGCCAGTTTATTGGTGGCCAGCACCTGCAAAGTGTTAACCTGCGTACCATATTGTGCTTTTGAAGAAAAGCTCAGCGTAACGCGGCCCAGTTTAGTGGCCGACATGCGGCCCTCGTAGCTTTTACCCGGTTCGCCTGAATAGAAAGCAATATTACCCACTGTGCCCATGAATTTAAAGCGGGTAGTATCTCCCAGGCGATAGGTGAAGGTATCTGCTACCAGCCTTGCAGGATCGAGCGTTACATTGAAATCCGGCGTATCTACTTCCAGCTTTTTGGAACAGGCCACGGCAAAGAAAGACAATAGTATGAGGAGTGATTTTTTCATGTTTGTTTTTTTTAGAATTACCAGCCTTCATTTTGTACCAGTAAGCGGTTAAGATTGAGTTCATAAGTGGGCTTGGGCAACATTACATGCCTGCTGCTCACGTTACGCACTCCCTGTAAACCGTTGGGATTACCGGTAGAAGTTACTCCTGCACCATTGGAGGTAGCCCATGAAGCGAAGTTCTGCATGTCCGCCACAAAATTTCCCCAGCGGATCAGGTCTGCTTTCCTCACCGCTTCAAAGCATAGCTCCCGCATTCTTTCATCACGGATGGCCAGCTGGAATGCATCTTTACTCAGACCGGGTGTAAGATCGGATTCGTTGCCGGTGGTGATGGCGGCTGTTGCTGTGGCGGCCTCGCCGGCATAGGTAAATACGGCGCCTGTTACCGCGGCATCGGATGCACCGGAAGTATTTGTTGGCGCTGTATTGGTAGAGGTACCCGCTGTTGTTACCGTATACAGGTTACCGTTATTGGTGATCTGTGTTCCCTGCGCATAGCTGATGCCCGGTGTCCAGAAAGTACCTATCACTATTACCGGTGCGGAAGTATAATAAGAACCGGCCGTTAGCGCCCCCGGGCTATTCAGGTAAATACCGGTTACCTTACCTTCTCCAATGATGGCCGTGCCGGTTGCGCCATTGCCGCCACCGCCGGTGATGCTCACTGCAGGTGCTTTGGTATAGCCGCTTCCCGCGCTTGTCATGGTAATGGATTTTACTACATTGCCATTCATCAGGCCATATCCTCTTTTCCGTACCTGGTTAATGTAGGTATATGCGTTCGTTGGTCCGTTCACGTAGTTCTCTGCTTCTGCGCGCATCAGCAGTATATCGGAATAGCGGATCATGGGCCAGTTGATATTATAGGTACCGCCTACGCCATTGGTATTGCGGATAGCCTGTGGTACATATTCCCTCCGGAACTTACCGGCACACATTTGCCAGGGATTGGGACGGGTGGCTTTTACACGGGGATTGGTACCGCTGTAAATATAATTGGCGCAGTTCCAGTCGCGGCGTATATCCAGAGACGCCTTGTTAGGACTGGCAGTGCTGTTGGGGTCCGTTTCGTAGGCGTCGAACAGTTTCTTCGTTACCCATACCCATGCAGCGGAATTGTAGGAAGTAGAGTCCAGCGCAGTAAGCGTGGATTGTATACCCACAAAGTTGCCGATATCATTACCGGATTTATTTACCACACCGGCTGCTGCACCGAGGGAACCCAGTTCCCAGATGTTTTCCCTTACATCGTATTGATCGGTAGCGAGGTTAATGAATACCTGGCGGTAATCGGGGTTCAGTGCATGCAAACCGGAAAGGATCACTTTGTCGGTATATGTGATCACGTCCTGGTATTTAGCCGTGTTGTTCTGCGGATAACCTGCCCAGTAAAGATACACCCGTGCCAGCATAGCCTGTACGGCGGTGAGTGTAACCACATCATTAAACTTCGCCTGGGTTACGGTATAATCCTTCAGCAAGGTTTCTGCTTCTTTCATATCCTTCTCCACCTGTACATATACTTCCCCCTGCTTAACGGGGGGAATATTTACATCATCGATGGCCGGCGTGTGGAGCACTACCGGCACATCTCCATAATTACTGGTAAGAATAAAGTACAGGAACCCACGGAGGAACAATGCCTGTCCTTTGATGATATTCCTGCGTCCTTCATCCATTGAAGGTTTATTGATGTTATCCAGCAAGGTGTTGAGGTTGTTGATGCCAACATAGGCATAGCGCCATATACTGGCGATATGCACCAGGGAAGCGTCGTAATTGTAACGGAGACCGCGTGCATCGCCGTCTGCCGTGCGGTTTGACATTACCTCGTCTGTAGTGGATACAAAATTGAAGCCCATCACCTGTGCGTACAGTTCAGGACGCATCAGATCGCCGTACACAGCGTTCAGGCCCTGTTGCAGCTGTGCTTCCGTACCATAATAATTTTCCGTGGTGTAAAAATCCGTCGGTTTGGTATCGAGGAATTTTTTGCAGGAACTCAGTCCTGCTATAGCTATACATGCGAAGATGCAAATACGTTTCATGTTCATCATTTTAGAAGGTTACATTTAAACCGGTCACATAAGACAACGAGTGCGGGTAAACGGCATAATCGAAGCCCGGGGTAAGATTACCTATCCTTCCGCTCACTTCGGGGTCCATACCGGAGTACTTCGTCCATGTATAAATGTTCTGTGCTGCGCCGTAGATGCGTACGTTCTTTATCTTCGCACGTTTCAGGAAGGCAGCCGGCACATTGTATCCCAGGGAAACCGTTCTCAGTTTCAGGTAAGAACCGTCTTCAATTACACGGGAAGAATAGGCCGCATTACCCATACCGCCTGCACGGAACAGGGTGTTGCTGGGGTTCTCAGGCGTCCAGCGGTTGGCATAAGTGGCAAACTGGTTGAGGTTTGGATTGTTTACAATGCCGCCTTCAAACACATAGCGGTTGGCATTGATGATATCATTGCCGTAAGACCATTGCAGTAATATGTTCAGGTCAAAATTGCGGTAACGGAAATCGTTGCTGAAACCGCCGGTATGCTTTGGTAAACCGCTGCCGATAATAGTGTAATCCTGGTTGTTCACCTGCAGATCCCCGTTGAGGTCTTTATACCTGATATCGCCCGGGCGGATAGCATTGCGCGCAGAGCCATTAGTGGGTACATCCGCTTTTAGCAAATAGGTGCCGTTGGGCATCGCATCAAAATCACTATACTGGTATACCCCGTCAAACACCAATCCGTACATTTCTCCAAGTGGTCGTCCTATCACAGAAATATAAGGGAACAGGCCGGAGTAGGTAGTATTGAAAAAAGTACCGGAACCGGAAAGGATAGATTGTTGTCCTTCTGCCAGTGATTGTATCTTGTTCTGATTAAAACTGATATTAAAGCTGCTGTTCCAGCTGAAGTTCTTTGTATCGGCAATGACACCGGAAATGGCGATTTCCAGTCCTTTGTTCTGCAACTGTCCCACGTTCTTGAATCCCTTCGCGCTCTCAATCCCATGCGCATAAGGTAATGCGGCATCCAGCAGGAGATCTTTCGTAGTGCGTATGTAAGCATCTACGGTAAGCGTCAGCCTGTTTTTCAGGAAAGCCATGTCTAAACCAACGTTGGTTTGTTCGTTGGTTTCCCAGCGCAGGTTGGCATTACCTGAAGAGATCATCACGGCGCCGATACCCAATGGCCCGTTGCCGGAAGAATACCAGTACTGGTTGTTGGTGAGCTGTAATTGTGGGAGATAAGCAAAGTCGCTCACCCGGTTGTTTCCCGAGGCGCCATAACCCAACCTGATCTTTGCATCGCTGATAAATTTCACGTCTTTCATAAACGGTTCACTGCTGAAACGCCATGCTGCTGATACCGCGGGGAAATATCCCCATTTGTTGCCTGCGGCAAATTTGGAAGAACCATCTGCGCGGACGGAGGCAGCAAAAAGATACCTTGAATCATAATCGTAGTTCACACGCAACGCACCGGAGCCCATGGTCCAGCGGGAGCTTGTGGAGAGCAGGGAGGTATTTGCCGGCGCTGCCAGGTCAATGGCATCCATGCCCAGGTCTTCATTCGGGATCTGGTTTGCGGAGAACCTACGTTGTGAGTTTTTATATCCCTGCGCTTCAAATACGCCGAGCACCGTGAGGTGGTGCAACTTGTTCCAGGTTTTGCGGTACGTAAGCGCATTCTCCGAACGCCAGAGAGAAGTGGGCCGGAAATCAACACTGCCGTTCACTCCATTGGAATTCCATTTACTGCCAGATTGCGTTTTGGAATTATTGAAGATATTGATCTCCGTGTTCACGTTATTGATGCCACCGGCTATACGTAGGGTGAGGTCTTTTGTGATGGCGTATTCCGCGTATGCGTTGGCGAAAAGGTTGTTCACCTTGTTCATGGTGTACTGGTTCTGGATATTCTGCAACGGGTTCACGCGGTAGTCCTGGTTATTGGCCAGTTCATTACCCGGATCATAAAATTCATCTACCAGGTTCACGGCGCTGTCGCGGCCATAAATACTGGTGGTTGGCCGGAAGCCCCAAACCGAATAAAGCGTAGTGGCGGAAGCGTAGAAATTGGTGGCAGATACCGGGATCCCGTAGGTTTCATTGTAGGCATAGTTGGCATTGATCCCTACTTTTAATTTGCTGCTTACGGTTTGATCCAGTGAAAAACGGCCCTGGTAGCGTTTGAAACCACCGTTAATAATGATCCCTTTCTGGTTATTAAAGTTACCGGAGAGAGAATACCGGGTTTTATCGTTTCCACCGCGTACAGCGATGTCGTGATTCTGATTCTGTCCTACCTGGTAAACAAGGTTCTGCATATCGATAGATTCCTTGTTACGATAGTCGTCCAGCTTGGCGCCACCGGCCAGGTACACGGAATCATAAATTGAGGGATTTATATCTCCCACATACCTTACAAACTCGTAAGCATCCATTAAAGGGATCTTGTTAGGTACCTGTTGCCAGCCGTAGTAACCATTATACGTTACCTGCGGTGCGCCTGTTTTACCTTTTTTAGTAGTGATGAGAATAACGCCGTTGGAACCACGGGCGCCATAGATGGCGGTGGCGGAAGCGTCTTTCAACACGTCGATGGACTCAATATCAGCGGGACTGATCGCATTGGCATTGGAACTTTCCGTAGGAAAACCATCAATGACATACAGCGGGGAGTTATCCTGCGTGATGGAACCTGCGCCGCGGATCACGATATTGGCGATAGAACCCGGCTGACCATCATTACTCGCCACTGCTACCCCTGCTACCCTGCCTGCCAGCGCTTCATCGAACGACTTTACCGGCGCCTTTTCAAAATCTTTCATGTTCACACTACCTACCGAACCGGTCAGGTCTTTACGCTGCTGGGTAGCATATCCCACTACCACCACATCGTTGAGCGTTCCTGCCTGTTCGTTCATCTGCACGCTGTACTCCGTCCTGCTGTCCAGCGGCTGTTCTACTTTTGCAAAACCAATAAAGGTGAACACCAGCGTGGCGCCCGGAGCTGCAGAAATAGTAAAACGGCCGCTCCCATCGGTAGTGGCGCCCGTTTTTTCATTCTTTACCATTACAGTTACCCCGATCAGCGGCGTACCATCTTTGGCCTTTACCGTACCGGACACTGTTTTTTTCTGTTGAGCAAAAAGGGACAACGGGATAAATAAGATCCACATGACTCCCGTAAAAAAATACTTGAAGGCAAAGGCAGACGCTTGTACCTTACTGGTTGATTGGCATCTCATTTTCATAATAATTGTGGAATTGAGCGGAAATACGGTTGATACACAAATATGTGATAACCAGTCCGGATCACAGGGAGACAATCATAAATGATTGGGGTGAATTTTATAAATCCTCCTTCAACCTGCTGATTATCAAAATAATAAAAGAATGATATTTATAAAAAACACCCATCCGGGTAAATACAATGCTTATATTAGCGAATGATTTTGAGGTGCTTCCCGTTCTTATGCCTGCTGATCCTCGCTGTTTTTACAAAAAGCAGCGGGCAGGATGTAACATTCAATCATCTCACTGTAGAAGACGGGTTATCGCATAACGCCGTTTTATCCATTTCGCAGGACAGCCAGGGCTTCCTCTGGTTCGGTACCAACTATGGCCTTAGCCGCTATGACGGGCACCGCTTTAAAATTTACCGTCACCAGATGAACGACAGCACCTCCCTGCCGGGCAACCAGGTAATGAGCCTGTACCGCGACCGGGAAAATGTGCTGTGGGTTGGTACCACTTCCGGCCTGGCAAAATATGACCCGGTACAAGACCGGTTTGAACGTATTGTACTTGATCCCGCCATTCCCATCAGCATCAATTGTGTGTATGAAGATACCAGGGGCCGGCACTGGTTTGGCGCCAACAACGGGCTTTATATGCGGCAGGGCAACAAACAGCAATTCCTTACCCCCGGAAAGCTGGCCGGGTACGTGGTGCGTTGCGTGTATGAAGACAAAAAAGGCGATATCTGGATAGGTACCAATAACGGGCTCACGAAAATGAGCGGCGACAGCTTCACTACTTTCCGGCATGAAGATGGACAACCTTCCGGTATTGCCATGAATTTCATTACTTCCATTACGGAAGACAACAACGGCAAATTGTGGATTGCCACCCAAACAGGTGGTATCAATATATATGACCCCGCTACCGGGCATTTTTCACTGCTGGCACAACCGGGTATTGTCAATAATATAGTAAGACGGGTGCTGCGTGATAAAACCGGCCATATGTGGGTGGGCACCCAGGAAGGCATCAGCATCATTGACCCGTCTGATATGAGCAGCCGGCATTACCAGCAACAATCCAGCAACGGTAATAGTCTCAGTCAAAATTCTGTTCATAGTATTTATGAAGACAACAACGGCAGTATCTGGATGGGCACCTATTTTGGCGGTGTAAACATCGTGCATCCTTATGGGGCGCCTTTCACCGACTGGCAGCAACATCCTCCGCTGAATGGCATCAGCAATAATGTGATCAGCAGCATTCATGAAGATGCCCTCCATAATTACTGGATCGGTACCGAAGGCGGTGGCCTGATGCATTTTAACCGCAGCACCGGCAGCTTCACCCGTTATAAACACGATGCCAATAATCCTTCCAGCCTTGGGTCTAACCTGGTAAAAGTAGTATATGAAGATAAAGACCATAATATCTGGACCGCTACACATGGCGGCGGTTTGAACCTGCTGGAAAACGGCGGCTTCAGGCGGTTCTTCTATAATACCAAAGATGCCAACACTTTTTCCCGGGAAGTAACCGCCCTGCTGGAAGACAGCCGGGGCAGGTTCTGGATAGGCACCAACAACACGCTGCAGCTCTACCACCGTAAAGGCCACGACCTGGAAAGGCAGGCCGATTCGGCACTTACCGGTATCGCCACCCATCAGTCTGTCCGTTATATTTTTGAAGATTCCCGGCACCGGATCCTGGTAGGCACCATCAGCTACCTGTATGTATTTGAAGGCGACTCTATGCGGATCGTTCAACGGGGATACGTTAACTCCATCCAGGAAGATTCGAAGCACAACATCTGGGTGAGCATGTATTTCGGGGGACTGATCAAATACGATCCCGACCTGGCACACCGGGTACGGTATACCGAAAAAGACGGCCTGCCGAATGATAATATCATTGGTTTGCTGGAAGATGACCAGCATTACTTATGGATCAGCACTTATAATGGACTGGTGCGTTTTGATCCCACCCGCAATAGCTTCCGGACCTATACCACCAGGGACGGCATTGCCGGCAATGTATTTAATTACAACTCTTTTTTGCGCGATAGCCGCGGCGAATTTCTCTTTGGCGGATACAACGGCATCACCAGCTTCTTTCCCAACCGGATCATCACCAATACGCACCCTGCTCCCATGCGCTTTACAGGTCTTCGCCTGTTCAATAACCTGGTGGGCATCGGGCAGCAAAATAAATTACTGGAACAGGATATCAGTTATACAAAGGCGTTGCGGTTCCATCACAACCAGGAAGTATTTACATTGGAGTTTGCATTGCTCAATTATGTAAAAAGCGGCAAAAACCGTTATGCATACCGGCTGGAAGGCGCGGACCGCGACTGGATAGAAACCGATAACCCCGCAGTAACCTACACGAACCTGTCGTCCGGCCATTACACCTTTTGGGTAAAAGGCGCCAACAACGATGGTATATGGAGTGAACCCGCAAAGATGGAGATCACTATCCTGCCTCCATTCTGGCAAACCTGGTGGGCCTACGCCATTTACCTGTTATGCCTTATCCTCCTGTTCTTCTTTGTTACGCGGTTCTTTTTCCTTTGGGCCCTGCTGCGCAAAGAAGAAGAACTGCACCAGGTAAAGCTCAACTTCTTCACACATGTTTCCCATGAAATACGCACCCATCTTACTTTCCTGCTGGTACCGGTGGAGAAAATGATGGATGTGCTGAAGAAAGATGACCCGCTGCAATCTACCCTGCTGCAATTACGGAACAATGCCGACCGGCTGCTGAAACTCGTGAATGAATTGATGGATTTCCGCAAGGCAGAAACCAATCACCTTAAACTGCATGTACAGGAACAGGACCTGATCCCCTTCCTTGATCATATTTATACCAGCTTCCGTGAAATATCCCTCAACCGGAATATTACCATGATATTCCGGCATGAGATGGAACATGCCTGGATTTATTTCGATCGCGAACAGCTGGAGAAAGTGTTTTTCAACCTGCTTAGCAACGCATTTAAATTCACGCCCGATGGCGGCCGTATCCAGCTGCATGTAACTGCTTCGCGGCAAAATACGGTGATCACGGTGACCGACAATGGCCGCGGTATTGCCCCGGCATACCTCGACAAGCTGTTTACCAACTTCTTCCAGGTGCAGGATCATGGTTTACAAAATACAGGATATGGTATAGGGCTGGCGCTTTCCAAAAACATTGTGGAACAGCATAAAGGTACGCTCACAGTGGAAAGCGAACCTTCCACCCCCGAAAAAGAAGGACGTACCTGCTTCACCGTTTCGCTGCCTGCAGGCGCCAAACATTTTGAAGGCTCCCAACATGTTGTAGGAGGCGCTCCCGCTGTTGCTGCCGCATTATTAAAAACGCCGGGAACCCGGGAGGAGGAACCGGCCCCTGTCCTGCCGGGTACACCTCAGCCTTTTACCATCCATATTGTGGAAGACAATGCCGAACTGCGCGCCCTCATCACCCAAACTTTCAGGGATCAGTACCTGGTGCTGGAAAGTGTGAACGGGGCCGATGGCCTGGCTACAGCCACTGCACAGATCCCCGACCTCGTGATCAGCGATGTGATGATGCCGGAAATGGATGGCCTGCAGTTTTGCCAGGCGCTTAAAACAGATGAGCGCACCAGTCATATTCCCGTAGTACTGCTTACCGCCAAAAGCTCGCAAACAGACCATGTAAGCGGCCTTGAAACCGGGGCAGATCTCTATCTCACCAAACCCTTCAGTACCAAAGTACTGGCACTCAATGTAAGGAACCTCATTGCCTCCCGGGAAAAAATACGGGAGCATTTCAGCCGGCAACTGCAAACAGCTACAGTAATCCCGGATGCGTTACCCAACCCCCTGGATAATGCCTTCCTGGAAAAGGTGATAGCATTAGTGGAAGAACATATGGACGATCCCCAATTCGGTGTGGAAATGCTGGCCCGCAAGGTAGCTATGAGCCAGCCGGTACTTTACAAGAAACTGAAAGCGGTCACCAATATGTCGGTGAACGATTTTGTAAAGTCGCTGCGCCTGAAAAAAGCGGCCGCTCTCATACGTACCCGGCAGCATACCGTGTACCAGGTGGCGTACATGGTAGGGTACAACGACCGGAAATATTTCAGCAGGGAGTTCAAGAAACAGTTCGGGAAAACGCCTTCGGAGTTTGCGGAAGCCCCTGACTTGTGAAAAATCCCCCCATTTACTTGGAAAAACCACCCCACCCGGCAGGCGGGGATCCTTAGATTTGTTACAAATCCACTGTTATGAAGATCAGACTTTTACTCCTTCTCGGGTTGTTTGGCCTTACGCCGGCTGTATGGGCACAAACCACCTATACCACTATTATGGACCGGATCAGGTCGGAGCTGCTGTCGCAGGCCAGTAACACCACCACGCTGGACAACAATGTAACCGCTACCCTGGCCACCCTGCAATCCAACGGCTCCTGGCCTGATGTGAACTATGCCTACAGTTCCACCACCTATACGGCAGATGTGCACATCAACCGGGTAAAAACTTTTGCACAGGCCTATACAAAATCAGCCAGTACGTATTACCATAGCAGTACTCTTTTTACCGCTATGGTGAACAGTCTCACTTACTGGAACACCACCGATCCGCAAAGCTGGAACTGGTATCATAACCAGATCTCCAACCCGCAACGTATCGGCGAGATCCTGATCATGCTGGATACGGCGCCGCAAAGCCTGGGCAGCCTGCGCAGCGCCCTGCTCACACAAATGAACCGTGGCAACCCCACCAGTCAGACCGGGGCCAACAAACTGGATGTGGCTACACATTTTATGTACCGGGCCTGCCTTACTGCTAATGATTCGCTGATGCAGTATAGCGTGGACCAGGTGTTTTACCCGCTGGTACTCACCACCAATGAGGGCATTCAGCACGACCTGTCTTACCACCAGCATGGGCCGCAATTGTATTTCTTTGGTTATGGTTCCGTATTTGTAGAAGGTGAAACAAAGGTGGCCTATTACCTCCGCGGCACGCCATATGCACTTTCCGGCGCCCGCTTATCCGTGTTCAGCAATTTTGTACGGAACGGCTTCCTCAAAGCAATGCGCGGGCGTTATATCGATTATGGTACCAATGGCCGCAGCATCAGCCGGGTAAATAATTTAGCCGTTGGCGTTACTGCCCACCTGGAAAAGCTCAAAGTGCTGGATACTACCCATGTTACCGAATACAATGAGAACATAGCAAGGCTAAATGGTACGCAGGCCCCGGGTTACCTGCTTCCAGCCCTCCACTCTCACTTCTGGCGCTCGGATTATACACTGCATCACCGTACCGGCTACCTGTTCGGCCTGCATATGACCTCTACCCGCACCGCAAAACAGGAAAACGGGAATGGTGAAAACCTGAAAGGATATTACCTGTCGGACGGGTCCACTCATATTGCCGCTAATGGCAATGAATATTATAATATTCCCCCTGTATGGGACTGGAGCAGGATACCCGGCACTACCGTTCCCTATATCACTACTATTCCGCTGCGTACCTCCTGGGGAGTGAATTTCGGCACTACCACCTTTGCCGGCGGCGTATCGGACTCTCTGTATGGTGTTTCCGCACTTCAGTTCTCCGATTACAATACGCAGGCGCGTAAGGCCTGGTTCTTTTTTGATAACGAAGTGGTTTGTCTTGGTGCGGGCATCAGCTCCACCGCTACCCAACCCATTAATACCACGGTGAACCAATGTCTGCTTAGCGGCGCCGTATCTGCAAATGTAAACGGTACGGTAAGCACTATTGCCAACGGCACTTACAGTTATAACAATACGCTGAAATGGATCACGCATAACGGCATCAGCTATTACTTTCCATCCGGGGGCCAGGTTCAGCTCAGTATGCAATCGCAATCCGGCACCTGGAAAAGTATCAACAACGGCGGCACTACCACGGTGCAGAACATGGATGTGTTCCAGTTGTGGTTCAACCACGGCAACGCCCCTACGAATGGTACTTACGCCTATTATGTATTGCCCGGGCAGAATATGGCCACTTATGACACCACTGCTGTGCGCATTGAGCAGAATACCTCTGCCATGCAGGTAGTGTATCACCGGGGATTAAACATCCGGCAAATGGTATTTTACCAGGCAGGCAGCTTCCATAAAGATTCGCTGACGGTTACGGTAGATCGTCCGTGTACACTGATGCTCCGCGACGCAGGTACATCCGATGTAAAAGTATCCGTTGCTGATCCGTCGCAATCATCTTCACCTGTAACCATCCTGCTGAACCTGCCCGGCATTCCGCAAACACGGCAACTGGTGGCCGATTTGCCTTCCGGCCCTTATGCAGGTTCCACTGTTACCTACCACGTAAGCAACCAAACGCCTGTTTACACTTCATCTGTAATTACTGCAGTGGCCGACGCCTATGTAAGGGGCGGTTCCGTTTATGGCAGTGTGAACTATGGTACAGAGTCGCTTGTACTGAAACAGGATGCCACCGTAAGCTATACCCGGGAAGTATTCCTGAAGTTCAATGTGGGGGCACTACCGGCAGGCGCCAACCAGGTAAAGCTGCGGATGTACGTGAACTATGCCAACACCGGCATCGCTGCCGTGCCCTGGATAGCGCAATATGTAAGCAACGACAGCTGGACGGAAACCGGCATCACCTATAACAATATGCCCGCAGCCACCAATGCGGTGGATACCATCATGGGGCGCACCGCCGGGAACTTTGCCGAATGGGATGTTACCGGGATCGCGCTTTCACA
>NZ_DATMTE010000848.1:0-1912 GCF_035564935.1 Chitinophaga sp.
TATAATCAGCGTAATCAGTGTTCCAAGACAGAATCCGCGTCCTTGCTGCCGGTGCAGCATTTGCACAATGCTGCACACTGCAACGCCAGGATCATTTATTAAGCGATCAACGGATGTACCATAAGGCCGCCGTCTACATTATATTCTGCACCTGTAATAAATGAGGCATCGTCTGATGCCAGGAAAGTAACGAGGCTGGCAATGTCTTCCGGTTGCCCTAACCTGCCCAGGGGCGTGATGTTGCTGAGATGTGTTCTCGCCTCATCCGGCAGCCCTGCTTTTTCCAGCAGCGGCGTACTGATAATACCCGGGTTTACCGTGTTCACCCGTATTTTCCTGTCCGCCAGTTCCCTTGATAGTGTTCTGCCCAATGAGTTCAGCGCTGCTTTGCTGGCCGATAATACGGCGGCGTTGGGCGTTCCTGTGTATGCGTTCAATGCCGACAACAGTGTGATAGAACCACCCTCATTGATGAGAGGAAGTAATTGCTGTATGGAGAAATAAGCACCTTTGAAGTTAATGTTCATTAATTCATCGTATTGCTCCTCTGTAACCGTTTCAAACGGTGCTAATTTCGCCACACCAGCATTTACAAATAAGGAATCTATTTTCCCGAAACGGCCCTGCAGGTATTCATACAGGCGCCGTATATCACTCATGTCCGACTGATCTGCCTTAAAACCTTCTGCCGGGTGGCCCAGTGCGTGTACGGCCTTTTGTACCGCACCAGGCTTACGGCCTGTTATCAAAACCTTTGCTCCCTTTGCCAGAAATGCCTTTGCTGTTGTATATCCTATTCCGCTGTTACCACCAGTGATAACAATTATCTTATCTTTCAGAGACGACATGAATGATGTTTGTTTGAAAGGTTAACCAATTAATGGATGCGTAATAATTCCTCCGTCGATATTGTATTCTGCACCTGTAATAAAAGATGCGTCGTCTGATGCCAGGAAAGAAACCAGCTTGGCGATTTCTTCCGGCTGCCCGATCCTGCCTATTGGTAACGCCTTAGCTAATTGTTCTTCATTGATCGCTTCTTTTGGAATACCTGCCTTTTCAAGAATGGGGGTAGCTACCGGTCCGGGGTTTACAATATTCACCCGGATCTTCCTGGAAGCCAGCTCCCTTGATAAGGTACGCCCCAGTGAATTGAGGCCAGCTTTGCTGGCGCTGTATACCGATGCTCCCGGCATACCTGCGTACGCATTTACAGACGACAGTAAAATAATGGTGCCTCCCTCGCTGATCAATGGCAGCAGGTGCTGCACGGTGAAGAAGGCGCCCTTCAGGTTAATGTCCATCACTGTATCAAAGGAAGCTTCCGTTACACCTGCAAATGGCTCCATTGCCGCCACGCCTGCATTTACAAACAGGATGTCTATTTTACCATAACGGTCACGTACATACTCCGCCAGTCGCTGTGAATCTTCTATCTTTCCCTGGTCTGCTATAAAACTATCTGCCTTTCCCAACGCTGCTGCGGCCTGCTGTACGGCCTCCGGCTTGCGTCCTGTAATTAATACCTTTGCTCCCTTTGCCAGAAAATCTGCTGCTGTTGCATATCCTATACCGCTGTTACCGCCCGTGATAACCGCCGTTTTATTTTGTAACTGATCCATTCTATTGATTTATTTAAGTTTATCAATGTTTAATCTTCAAAAAAAAGAGAAATTATCTCTTCATCAATCAATTAATTTAAAAGTATCAATATATATAAGTATAAAAAAAGCTGTTGGTTACCCGCCCGGTAGCACCTCAGCCCCTTTGTACTTTATTTAACTCAACTGTAAAAAGAACATCGATAACTGTTTCATCATCTCTTTATTGAGCGTGAGCTCCAGTGATCTTCCATTTTTCACGGAATGCAGTACCCCACTATCAACCAGGATCTTTACATGATGCGACACCG
>NZ_DATMTE010000849.1:0-1575 GCF_035564935.1 Chitinophaga sp.
GTTTTATTTGAGATCCGCATGCCACGTTTATTACTGGGGCTTTTGGTCGGAGCCGCCCTGGGTATCTCGGGCGCTGCCATTCAGGGAATTTTTCGAAATCCGCTCGCGGAGCCCGGATTAATCGGTATTTCTTCTGGTGCGTCCTTGTTCGCCGTACTGATTATCGCATTTGAAACGTTTCTGCTGACTTCACTTTCAACGTGGCTAGGTTATTATATTTTGGCTTTTGGTGCTTTTGTCGGTGCCGGGCTGACCGCATTTTTGGTGTATCGTATTGCCAGTAAAAATGGCCGCCCCAATGTGACGACGATGCTGTTGGCGGGTATCGCCATCAATGCATTTGCGGGCGCGCTTACAGGTTTGATGACTTACATGTCTACAGAGCAGCAGCTCCGCACCATTACGTTTTGGATGCTGGGCAGTCTAGGTGGCGCGACCTGGGACAATTTATTGGCCATAGGTCCTTTTATATGTATTTCCCTGTTTATTCTTCCATTTTTTGGGAAGTCTTTGAATGCATTTGCCCTGGGCGAACTTCAGGCTGATTTATTGGGGATGCGCACTGATCGTGTAAAAAGATGGGTGGTCATTTTATCGACTTTGGCTGTCGGTGCCTCGGTGGCGGTATCGGGAATTATTGGTTTTGTAGGACTTATTGTCCCGCATACCGTACGTCTGATGGGAGGACCAGATCATCGTTTTGTACTTCCGGGCTCACTGCTTTTAGGCGCTTTGGTGCTGACGCTGGCAGATGTTATCGCCAGGGTATTGATAGCACCGATCGAATTGCCTATCGGTGTGATTACGGCCCTGTTGGGGACGCCTGTATTTTTGTATATTTTAATCAAGGATAAATAGCCTTCGTTCGGATGTTTAAATACTATTTTTTATGTTGCGTGTAGAGAAAATCAACTATGAGGTGAAAGGCCGAAAACTACTGAAAGACATTACCTTTCAGGTTCGTAAAGGGGAGATTTTAGCTGTGCTTGGAGCCAATGGCGCAGGAAAGTCTACCTTGATGGGGCTCCTTTGCGGCGAAAAGAAGCCTGATTCCGGGCAGATTCATTTCAATGGTAAACTGTTGTCTGCGTATGACGCAGCGACATTGTCCAAATGCAGGGCGCTCCTAAGCCAGCAGCAACAGATGACATTGAGTTTTAAGGTGGAAGAGATCGTATTGATGGGGAGGTATCCGCATTATAAAAATACGCCCACAGTGCGTGATTACCAGGTGGTGGCCGAAACGATGGAGCTCTGTGGTGTCACGGCATTCGCTGACCGGGATTTTTTGAGCCTCTCAGGTGGGGAGCAACAACGTGTTCATCTCGCGCGTGTTTTGGCACAGATCTGGGATAGTCCCGATGCGCTCCTGTTACTCGACGAACCTATTTCAGCCTTAGATCTGCATTATCAGCAAAAGGTGTTGGCGATTGCCCGTGCATTGGCCCGAAAAGGATTTATGGTTATTTTGATTGTGCACGATGTCAATTTTGCCGCAATGTATGCCGATCGGATTTTGATGCTCAAATATGGACGTAAACTTTTTCACGGCACACCTGTGGAGGTGCTGGCCCA
>NZ_DATMTE010000850.1:0-2911 GCF_035564935.1 Chitinophaga sp.
TAAAAAACAAGGCGCGCTCTTTTTGCCAGCAGGTTATAACTGATCTTTTCCACTGTATCTGTGGGTGCATGATAATCGGCATGGGTGCCGTTGAAATAGAAAATTATCGGGATTCCGTGCTGTGCAAACATATAGTGATCAGACCGGTAGTAAAATCCTTCCGGGTCATTGGGGTCGTTGTATTTATAGTCCAGCTTGAGGTGGGTGTAAGTATTGTTGGCCTTTTCATTAATGGGTCGCAGTTCAGAACTGAGTTTGTTATCGCCGATTATATACAGGTAATTGGTGTCTTTTTCATGAGCGGGGTCAATGCGCCCTATCATATCTATGTTCAGATCTGTTACCGTATTGGCCAGGGGATACACCGGATGTTCCGTGTAATACTGTGAGCCAAGCAAGCCTTTTTCCTCTCCGGATACCGTCATGAATACCATACTTCTCCTTGGGCCGTTACCGGCTTTTTTAGCGCGAGCAAAAGCAGCAGCAATTTCTATTACAGCGCTGGTACCTGATCCGTCATCATCTGCCCCGTAAAAGATTTCGTCATCTTTTTTACCAAGATGATCATAGTGTGCTGTCACAAAAACAATTTCCTCTTTCTTATCAGTGCCTTCCAGGTAAGCCAGCACGTTGGAAGGTTGGAATACGGTGGCAGCCTTGTCAAAAAAGAGGTGAACCGGTGTTTGAATAACGGCAGGCGGGTTCCAGCCCCTGTCTATTTCCTCCAGGAGGTTATCGCCTTTATCGGTATTGAGCATGTCGGCAGCCAGTGCGGGTGTGATGTAGTAAATGTTCGGACTCCGGGAGGTGTCTTTCTGCCAGTAAAGACCGGTAGTGTGCAGTCTTTTTTGTTCCAGCGAGCGGTACCTGCCGGCTGCGGGACTGATGATCAGCAGGGCGGCTACGCCTTTTTGCCTCGCGGTAGCTATTCGCTCTTCCAGGCTGCGGCGGTCGCGTTGCAACCCTTTACGGATATCGTCCCGGATCATTACTACCTGGTCTTTTACGTCCATATCCCGGTAATCGTTGCGATCGGCAATTACCGTTCCTTCGCCTGCATAAAATACGCGGGATACCTGCAGGTCCTGTTTACCGGAGGCGCGCAGATCTGCGAGAAAGTCCTGTGCAAATGAATACGTTTTGTTCCGTACCGTGATGCTGCTTCTCAACAAACTATCTGAATAAATGGGATAATGTTGTTCCCATTGTCCGTTGGCGCCGGGTTGCAGGCCTGCGGCAGAGAACTGGCTGATGATATAGGCAGCTGCCCTCTCCTGTCCGCGGGTAGCGGTTTCCCGGCCTTCCATTTCCGGTCCTGCTATAATATGCAGTTGGCGGCTAAGCCCTGCAGCAGTTATGCTTTCACCATATTTTGCGGCCACCCCGTTGTTGGTTTGTGCCTGTGCAATATTTATCAGCAACAGAAAAGTGACAGCAAATGGAACTCTCATGATTGATTTTTATGACCGCGGATTCACATGTATAAATAAAAAGAGCCGGTTGGAAGCCGGCTCTTTAATATTACTACAATTCCGTGTATTCGTTACAGTAAAAAATGATATATGGTTTAAAACCGTTACAGGCAAACCATTTTGCGTACCCTGTCCTGGTGGCGGCCACCTTCAAACGATGTACTGATAAACACTTCCACCATCTGGTTGGCAACGGGAATATCTACAAAACGGGCAGGGATGCACAGCACATTTGCATTGTTATGTGAACGGGCCAGTCGCGCAAGCTCTTCTCCCCAACAGATCGCAGCCCGGATCCCCTGGTGTTTATTGGCAGTAATGGCTACGCCATTGGCACTGCCGCAGATCAGGATACCAAAGGCGGCTTGTTCCCTTTCCACTGCTGTAGATACCGGGTGTGCATAGTCAGGATAATCCACAGAATCTTTTGAATGGGTGCCGTAATCTTTTACCTGCAGGCCTTTCGACTCCAGGAAAGAAATTACTTCTTCCTTATATTCATATCCTGCGTGATCAGAACCGATAGCCACAGGCAATGCCAGGTTAAATATGGTATTTTCCATTTTCAATTTCTTATTAGCTGTTAGAGATAATTAAGACCACTCTTCCACGTCGGTTTTAGCCATACTGTCTTCACGTTCTTTCAGCGCCTTTTTCGATATAAAGATACTGATTTCATACAGACAGTATAAAGGCACAAATACGATAAGCTGATCTATCAGGTCGGGCGGTGTAATTACGGCCGCCAGGATCAGGATCACCACAATAGCATGGCGTCTGTAGGATTTGAGAAATTCCGGGGTGAGAATACCGAGTTTGGTAAGGAAAAACACCAGTATCGGCAATTCAAACAAAAGTCCCATGCCTAATACGATCTGTGTCATCAGATCAAAGTAATCATCTATAAAAAACTGGTTTACTGCTTTTTGAGTTACCGTATAGGAAGCGAGGAAGTTGATGGTAAAAGGCGCCATGAGGAAATAGGCAAATGCGATTCCAAGGAAGAACTGGAAAGACACCCAGAAGATCACGCCGCGGGCGCCTTTGAGTTCCTTTTCTTTCAGCGCCGGTTTTACAAAGCGCCAGAACTCCCAGAAAATGTACGGGAAGGCACAAACAAAGCCGATTATGAACGCCAGTTTAAATTGCAGCATAATCTGCCCCACCATCTTATAATTCAAAAACTGGACCTTTACAGGCGTAATACAGAGCTGATCTCCCAATCCTACCCAATGACTGATCTTGCACAGCGCCACATAGGAAGGAAAGCTGGCATTGGTAGGTCCGAAAATTACATTATCCAGAATTTCCTGTGTATATAAAAAGCCGAATACGCTGAATGCAACGAGTGCCAGGGCTGATCTGACAAGGTGCCACCGGAGATCTTCGAGGTGATCGAAAAAAGACATTTCAGCCTTATCCTCATTGCTTGCGAACAA
>NZ_DATMTE010000851.1:0-1724 GCF_035564935.1 Chitinophaga sp.
AAACGGGTGAAGGCGTCATGATCGTTGTTGGCAATCTGTTGGAAAATAGTTTTCTCTGTATGTGGGAAACTGTCGGACAATATAGTGCAAGCTTTGGCTGGGCTAAAAATAGATAAAAAATTCCTACCCCGGGAATTGGGGAGTGTTTTAATAAGATATCATATAACGGAGCGCCATTCGCCAAAAAATGGCACTAAAATGGTGAGTCTCCGGCTATGAAAAATAAATTTCTCCCCGTCATTATCGCTTTGGCTGCTATGGCCATCGTGGACAAAGCAGATGGACAACAGCCATCCACAAATGCCACTGATACTATTTTGGAAAGAAAACGAAAGGATATCGATTCGCTCGATAAAAAGCTCTTCGAGGTGCTGGGAGCAAGAGAAAGGGTGGTGCGTGAAATAGGTGTTTACAAAGCACAGCACCATATTGCTCCTTTACAGGCAGCCCGCTTTCAAAAGGTACTGGAACGAGGCATTGAGGCAGGCAAGAAGGAGGGATTGTCCGCCGGATTTGTTACCGAAATGCTCAATGCCATTCATAAAGAAAGTTTGAGGATAGAAGAGGCAATTTCGGATGATAAGCCTTAGCGCGCCTCATGCAGCCAGGCTAACAGGAAATTACTTTTGCTCTTTTCCCCCCTCTGCAACCACCATGGCAGCCAGCTCTTTTTCGAGCTTGTTACGGTTAGCAAGACTATTAGTAAGTATAACAAATCCTGAACGAAGAGCAGGAAAACACTCCAGCGAGCTGCGTGAGCCGCCTGTGCCCCCGCTATGTTCAAATACCTGGTAGCCTTCCGGCGTTGTATGTATAAACCAGTTCATTCCCATGCCTTCCCCGCTTGTTCCATAGGTAAGCTGGTGAGAAAGGGCAATAGCCGGTGAAGCATCCGCGTTGTTGGCTTTGATAAAGGAGATCAGGTCGCGTGTTGAGGATCGCAATGCACCCATTGCAGGAAGATAGGGGAGATCCCATAAGGGCACTGCCTGGCGGTTTTCATTGTGCGGCCAGGCAATAGCGTCTGCCGGTAACCCGGCAATATCTATCCGGGTGTCTTTCATAGAAAGGGGGACCAGGATATTTTTTGAAACGAGTGAAAAATAAGACTGACCGTATACATCTTCCAGCAGGGTACCAAGCAAAGCTACCGCCATATTGGAATAGGAGGATACTTTTCCGGGAAAGGTGTCCATTTTCATGTTGTGCAGGCCCTCATGCAATAGTTGCCGGGTATAGTCATGCAGGGGATTGAGCGAATCATACTCCGGTCGTTCCCACATATTCGGAAAGATACGGGTGATCCGTGAAGTATGGTTTGCCAGGTCTTTTACCCGGATAGGTACGCCTTTGTATTCAAGATTCGGATAGGCGCCTTCCAGGTACTTACGGATATCATCGTTCAGCCCCACCTTTTTATCCAGTACCGCCTGCCCGAGTAAGATGCCGGTAAAGGCTTTTGTGGTAGAGCCAATTTCGTAAAGCGAATTGCTTCGGGGAAGTTTATTGTTCCCGGCTTTTGTTTCACCATAATTATAGAAACAAACCTTGTCTTTTATAAGGATGCCTATAGAAAGACCTACAGCCCGCTTGTCTTGTAAATACTGTTGCACACTTTGATCAACCAATGAATCCAGCCTGCTGCGCAGCGGATTGTCGTTGGCAAACCGTTTGGTGTTTATACTGGTTTGCCCGTAACAGGCGGAGATGCTCAGGATAATAGC
>NZ_DATMTE010000852.1:0-1939 GCF_035564935.1 Chitinophaga sp.
TAATCAGCGTAATCAGTTTAATCCTGCTCCAAGACAATTTACAAGGCCGAAGGCCTTTAAAAGCGTTTGCCCGGTATCGTTACCCGGAAAGTTTCCACGCATTTCCGGTCCTGCAGGGTAACGTATACGGTTTTGCCATCTTTGTCTCCAAATACCAGGTTGCTGCATTGCTTTCCTTTCAGGGGTATTTCCCGGATCAGTTTTCCTTTGGGCGACAGCACAGCGATTACGCCTTTTCCCCATCTGGCAACATAGAGATTTCCTACTTTATCGCATTTCATCCCATCGAACCCGAAATCGGGGAAGGTAGCGAATAAGGTTTTCCGGGAGATGTTACCGGCTTTGTCCACCTTATATTTCCAGATGTTCCGTTGCACGCTTTCATTTACGTACAGTGTTTTTTCATCAGGACTTAGTTCTATACCGTTAGTGGTGCCCATATTGCCTTCGAGCAGTACAGGGGTACGATTATCAGGGTCTATACGCCAGATCTGGCCGGTGTTGGCGGCCCACTTGGGATCGCTCACAAAGATCTGGTCCTTACTATTGATGCAGAGATCATTAGGCTGGTTGAACTGGTCGGAATGAACAAATACACTCACCTTCCTGGTTTTCATATCTATGGACAGCACATTATGCCGGATGAAATCCGGCAGGAACATGGTTCCTTTGCTGTTGAAGTGGATACCATTGGCCACGCTGCTGTCCGGAAGGGTAACGAAGATTTCGCCTGCGCCGGTTTTGGTGTTTATTTTACCAATGGTGCCATCCTGTTTGAGATTTACAACGTAAAAATTGCCGGCTTTGTCAAAGTTGGGTCCTTCAATGTTTACGGAAAACATATTTTCTGCTGTCAGGTCGCGGGTTTCATATACGGGTCTGTCGGCATTTTTTTGCTGGGCCATCAGTGGAAGGCTGCATCCGGTGGCCATTGCCAGCAGGCAAATATATTTTCTCATGTTCGTTTTGTTTTGAAACTTTAAATTAAGGAACTATTCCAGAATTTTCAGCGTATATGGATAGGAGATAGGGTATGTAATGAAATTATCAAGAAATAATTAGCGGGAAAAACGGCTCTGTTGCCTGTCAACTAATTTATTAATTTTGCGCCCATGATCCATGTTTCGGAGTTTAAAGATTTGGCGCAATTGACGATACACAAGGTAGGGAATCCCACTAACGACGAGGCCCTGCTCTGTTCCAGGGCGCCTTTGCAGCTGGAGGATGAAACGATCAGCCAGTTATTGGTAACATATTTTATTCAGCCGTTTGCCAATGCTGCAGAGTATTTCAGGTTCCGTCATGACGCAGATCTTCAATTGAATGAAATATTTCAATATTGTCGACGTATATTTACTGACCAAAATGAATTTCAGGAGCAGTCGGTCAATATTGCCAAACATCTATATAAACATTCCACCCATCCTAAAATCAAGGGGGGAGAGCTTTATATAGCCTACTTTAGCAAGTGCCAGGTAGATGGAGAGGAGGTGGAAGCCGTAGGTATTTTCAAGTCGGAGAACCGCGATACTTATTTGAAAGTATTCCTGGCTGATGAGAATTACCAGGTAAACTACGAAGACGGCATAAATATTAGCAAGCTGGATAAAGGTTGTCTTGTTTTTAATACGGAAGAATCCGAGGGTTTTAAAGTAAGTATTGTAGATAGTAACAGCAAACAGGCCGAAGCGGTGTATTGGAGGGACGCATTTTTACAGGTGCAGCGCCGTGAAGACAGTTACCATCAGACAGAAACAGCGGTGGACATGTGTAAACAGTTTATACACAACAAATTGCCAACCGAGTATGAGATGGACAGAGTGGATCAGGTAGATCTGTTAAATAAATCAGCCGCTTATTTTAAAGAAAAAGAGCAATTCCAACTGGATGATTTTGCGAAAGAAGTACTGGGCCATCCCGACGCCATCGCTTCTTTTAA
>NZ_DATMTE010000853.1:0-3357 GCF_035564935.1 Chitinophaga sp.
AAAAAAGTTCATTCATCCTTGAAATATTCGTCATAAAACAGTATGTTTATATGTACCTTTGCAACGTGTAAAACGTTGAACGTTTTACTATTTGATTTAAGGTGAATGGGGCAGAATGGATACAAAATCGATATCGAAAGTTTCATTGTTTCTAACTCATTTATTATCAATAACTTGGAACTAAGTCTGCTTAAATGAGTGCACAACACATCCATATACTCTATATTGATGATGAAATACACAATCTGAATGCTTTCAAAGCTTCATTCAGGAGGCTGTACAACATAGTAACAGCCAGTTCTGCGGAGGACGCGGAAAAATTGCTGGCAGAAAACGAATTTCACATCATTATCTCGGACCAGCGGATGCCCAAAACTACCGGCATCGAATTTTTTGAATCTATACTGGAAAAGTACCCCGAGCCAATACGCATGCTGCTGACCGGCTATGCGGACATTAACGCCGTAGTAGATGCCATCAATAAAGGACAGGTTTATAAATATTTCTCCAAACCCTGGAACGAAGAGGAGCTGAAACACAATATTGAAAAGGCATATGAAGTGTACGCCCTCCGGAAAGAGAACAAGGAATTAACCGCCAAGCTGCTTGATGTAAACCAGAAACTGGAGTTCCTGGTAAGACAAAAACTGATTTCCTGATCATTTACAATATAGAGAGAGATGCCTGTGAAGTGGCTTCGGGATTACTTATGCGATACTTTTGCCATGTACATAAGGTGGACTTGATCAGGAGAAGATATGCTCATTCCCGTTGTTGGGTTGCTATTGTGTATGGTATAGGCGAAGTAACAGGATACGTTTTAACGGCTTCCTTTTTATAAGACAATACTCTTTTAAGATCAGGCATTGCTTTTACCCGCTGTTTCGTATTTGCCGGAACAACCACCCCGAATATGTTTGCTGCCACAAAGCGACGGTTTGCCGAAGCCTGTTGTTCATGGAAGGCCCGCACCTGAAGGATTACCAGTAACGTGCCTTTTCCCGGTATTGCTGCGTCCAGTTCCATACCAGGAAAATGTGTATCTAAATTGATCATTACAGCAGTTGTAGCCTGGCCGGTTACGCGGCGCTCCGCGAAACTGATGCGTACCGCAACCAGCTTTACTTCCACATGGGTAGCTGTTCCTTGTTGTGGTAATGTTTGTGCTGGTATGGTTACAGTTCCCCCGGGAGAGATCAGTGGCTGGAGGCTGAAGAATTGCTCCACGCCCGTATGCCTGTTGAACCGGAAGCCGTTTATAGCTTGCAGTTGATCTTTTCCTGCGGAGATCAGCGCTTTGTTGAGACGGTTCACCAGTGAGCCATCGCGGGGGATGTTAAGGAGGGGAACGATAGCCTGCCGGATCAGCTTTCCTTTCCTGCTGGCGAGGCCGAAATCCCTGGCTGCGTGCCTGGTAGCGGCGGTTTGCCGCACGGTTTCAGGCATAGTACGGAGGAAGTACTGACCGTTCCTCCGGTAACCGATCAGGTTACCCAGTTTGCCTGTAAAAGTGTTTATTCCTGTTTGCTTTGCCATTTGGGTTAACGTTTTTATTAAAAATACGGTAAAGCTGCGACTGCTTATCTGCCTGGAGTTTAACGAATCACGAATGGTAGAGTATCCGGCATTGGAGGTTATTCAAACAGAGAGGGTCCGCTGTTGTCATTTCTCTAAAGTGTAATACTCTCCCCTTCGAAACTATCTAAATCTGTAAATGTTGATTTTCCTTTAACTTGCATCCCATTGTGAACTTAATTTCATAGCATCATGCAAGTTTGGAAAGATTACCAGGCAGAGAACAAAGATCGTTTCCTGGAAGAATTACTGGCACTGTTACGCATTCCTTCTGTGAGTGCAGATTCCCGTCACAATCAGGATACCCAGCAATGCGCGGAAGCGGTAAAAGTGCGTTTGGAAGAAGCCGGCGCGGATAAAGTGGAAGTATGTCAAACCGCTGGTCACCCCATCGTTTATGGCGAAAAGATCATCGATCCTTCCTTACCCACCGTACTGGTATACGGCCACTACGATGTACAGCCTGCAGATCCGCTGGAGCTGTGGCACAGTGGTCCGTTTGAACCCGTGATCAAAGACGGTAACATATATGCCCGCGGCAGCGCGGACGATAAAGGCCAGTTTTACATGCATGTAAAGGCTTTTGAAACCATGCACAAAACCAATACTATTCCCTGCAACATCAAGTTTATGATTGAAGGGGAAGAAGAAGTAGGCTCTGCTAACCTGGGCATCTTCCTGAAAGATAACAAAGAACGCCTGAAAGCAGATGTGGTTTTGATTTCCGATACTTCTATGATCAGCCTGGACAACCCGTCTATTGATACGGGTTTGCGCGGACTGGCCTACATGGAAGTGGAAGTAACCGGTCCTAACCGCGACCTGCACAGCGGCGTATACGGCGGCGCTGTAGCTAACCCCGCTACTATCCTGGCAAAAATGATTGCTTCCCTGCACGATGAAAATAACCACATCACCATTCCCGGCTTCTATGATAAAGTACAGGAACTGAGCGCAGAAGAAAGAGCAGCACTGAACGCCGCTCCTTTTGATGAAGCAGTATATAAAAAAGATCTTGGGATAGATGATGTTTGGGGAGAGAAAGGATATTCTACCATTGAAAGAACCGGTATCCGTCCAACTCTGGAGGTAAACGGTATCTGGGGAGGCTATACCGGCGAAGGTTCCAAAACTGTATTGCCGTCCAAGGCTTCTGCCAAAATTTCTATGCGGCTTGTTCCCAACCAGGACTGGCACGAGATTTCCGACCTGTTCACCAAACACTTTGAAGCCATTGCGCCTAAGAGCGTAAAAGTGAAAGTAACCAAACATCATGGCGGCAGCCCTTATGTTACGCCTACTGATTCCGTAGCATTCAAGGCAGCCCACCAGGCCATTCACACTACTTTTGGCAAAGATCCTATCCCGGTGCGTGGTGGGGGAAGTATTCCCATTGTAGCGCTGTTTGAAAAGGAACTGGGACTGAAAACAGTGCTGATGGGCTTTGGACTTGACAGCGACAACCTGCATTCTCCCAACGAGAAATACGGTTTAGCCAATTATTACAAAGGCATTGAAACCATTCCTTATTTCCACAAATTTTTTGCGGAACTGAGTAAATAGCAATACTGGCGGCAGCTGCGGTTGCCGCCAGCTTAAAGTTTTTGATTATGAGCAATACCGAAAAAGTACGCGTAGATAAATACCTCTGGTCTATCAGGGTATTTAAAACCCGCAGCCAGGCTGCAGATGCCTGCGACGGCGGTAAAGTGAAAATGAACGGCGCTTCTGTAAAAGCAGCCAAACCTGTAACTATAGGCGATAAGTTTGAGATCAGGAGCG
>NZ_DATMTE010000854.1:0-7943 GCF_035564935.1 Chitinophaga sp.
CTCATTGTAGATCACTACGGAAAAAATGTGGTGCCGGTACCAGGATACTTCATCCCCGAGAGAATAGATACGATCTCTGAAAATGGTAAAGTATCTTACGATACCGTTTTTCATAAGATCAGGGACTTCAAACTTACCAACCAACTTGGAGAACAGGTGAGTTTGAAAGACATGGAAGGAAAGGTGTTACTGGTTGATTTCTTTTTCACTTCCTGCCCAAGTATCTGTCCTACATTAACAAAGAACCTGAGAAAGGTACAGAGTGCGTATGTAAAGAACGATTCTTTGCTGCAGATCCTCTCCTTTTCAGTAGACCCCGAACGGGATACGGTAGATAAATTGCGTAAGTATGCATACGATCACCAGATAAATCCCGATAACTGGTGGTTGCTTACCGGTAGTAAAAAGGAGATCTATGACCTTGCCAGAAACGACTTCTTTGTTTCAGTAACACAGGGAGATGGTGGTCCGGACGATTTTATACATACCGAGAAGCTGGTATTGATCGATAAGAACAAGAACATCCGGGGATATTATAACGGGCTTGATTCCAATGATGTAAAAAGATGCGCCGGCGATATCGCCATATTGCATCTGGCAAAAGACAGACACCGCCCGGGTTTTGCAGCCTTCCTGAAAAAACTGTTCTCCGGAGAGAAGTAATAAAATAATTGTAAAGGAAAGGTGAATAAGGAAAGGTTGTTCGCCTTTCTTTATTCACCTTTCACATTTTAGTGGATATGGAACTTAAGAACAGAAATCTCAATACGCCTATTACTATCGTGTCAATAGTTATACCAGTGCTGGTAGCGTTATTGTTTGTTTTGCCCAAACCGGAGATGCATCCTGGTTTTGACATCAGGATCCTGCCACTGTTCCATGCTATTCTGAATACCAGTACCGCAGTTTTACTGCTGGCCAGCCTCTATTTTATAAAGAATAAATACGTAAAGGCGCATAAAACCACCAATTTAATTGCAGTGGGATTGTCGGCAATATTCCTGCTTTCCTATGTTACCTATCATTCACTGGCGCCCGAAACCCGTTTTGGCGACCTGGATCATAATGGTATGCTGGATGCGGCAGAAAAAGCGATGCTGGGAAGTATCCGTTATGTTTACTATTTCCTGTTGCTTACGCATATTGTACTGGCTGCTATTATAGTACCGCTGGTGCTGTTCACCCTGCTGCGCGGTTTTCAGAACGATATTCCCCGCCACCGGAAAATAGCCCGGATCACCTGGCCCGTCTGGTTTTATGTAGCCGTTACCGGGGTGATTGTATATATTATGATCTCCCCTTATTACCATTGATAGAATTAAGCGGTTTTTTTGAGGCAGATAGCCTAATTTTACAGGATCAAACAATAATACTATGAAGAAGACAGGTTTGTTTTTACTGACGGTGTTTCTGACGGTGATGAGCGGATCAGTAATGGCGCAATGTTCCCTGTGTACTAAAACGGCTCAGCAGCTGGGTGAAGGCCCGGCAAAAGGCTTGAACAATGGTATTCTGATGCTGGCTTTAACGCCCCTTGCTATCATCGGCTTCCTGGCATTCAGGTGGTGGAGAAGCAATAAGGAAGCCTGACAAATTTAGCATAACCCAAAAGAACTATGATCACCTACAGAAAAGCGGATATAACGGATATCCCGCAGTTAGTACATTTGCGGCTGCAGTTTCTGAAAGAAATTTACCCTAAGTCTGATAACTCCCAGGATGCCGTGTTGAAGGATCAGCTCAGGGTCTACTTAACAGAACATCTTACCAAAAATAACTTTGTAAACTGGTTTGCCGATGCGGAAGGCGAGATAGTGGCCAGTGCAGGTATCGTTTTTTACAATCAGCCGCCGCTGTACCACAATCTCGAAGGCAAGGTAGCCTATATCCTGAACGTGTTTACACTTCCGGCATTTCGCCGCCAAGGTATCGCAAAAACACTGCTGCAAAAGATCCTCGATGAAGCAAAAGAGCGGAATACCGGTAAAGTGAGTTTACATACCAGTAAGGAAGGCCGTTTATTATATGAACAATTCGGGTTTGTAGCCGGTGATAATGAAATGACCTGCCAATTGCCCCGTATCCAGTAAAATAACGGCTACTCTTCGCGGAGTTTAAAAACAGGACATTCCATCCTTAAACCACCATTGTTTAAAGAGATCCTCAACTTATTACAGTGATACCCTTTCTTTTCATTGAGATGTTCACAGTTAAAACACATGGGCTGGGTGGAAATGATTTCCTGCTGGTTAAGCTGGTATACTACCTGCATCAGTTGTTCCAGCAGTCCTGCCTGGTCTTTTAATGGCATTTGCGCTACCGTTTTTTGTAATGGATCCGCAAATTGCTCTACTTTTTTAGCAACGGCCCTGCCTTCTTTCACCAGGTGTAAAGTGTGGCTGCGCGTGTCCGTAGGGCTGGCTTTACGCGTCAGGTAATGCTTTTGTTCCAGTGATTTCACTGCATCGCTGATGGTGGCTTTGGTCATGTTGAAGTACGATGCCAGTGTAGTTACAGTACGTTTTTCCTCCGGGTAGTGCAGTAAAAAGGTAAGTACCTGGATTTGAATGGGACTTAATCCATACTGTGTTGCTTCCTGCCATAATAATACGCGGAAGGCTTCTGATAATCGCTCCAGGGAGGCCACTATTTTACTTGGTGTGTCTTCTGCCTGCTGTGCAGGGCTGAATGTGGAAACTTTCCCCATATTTTCTTGCTGTCCTTATAGTTAGTTTGGCAAGGTACAATATAAATATATGGCATGAAATAGCATATTAGTGACATTCCTGCATGGCGCTGTATTTTTTACTGGCACCCCTCCAATTCATGGATATAGTACCCTTTTTGCCGGATATGGGTTTCCCAGCGCGGTATAATTTCAGTGATATGGCAAAAACGGCAGTCTTTCCGGGAAATGTTTAACCCCTCTCTTTTTTTCGATTGAAGATATATATTCCCATAAGTGAGCACTTCATCAAACGGAGTATCTTTTGTAACGATGATATCAAAATGCAGATATCCTCCATCTTTTTTCTTAACATAAGTGTCAAAAACAGCAACTTCCATTGAAATACTTTTGATGCTAACGTAAATGGTTATACTAAAAAGGGAGTTGTCGGGGCTGAGGGTATACCCATAACAATACACTAAAACTGATTGCTTTAAACCAGGCCTGCTGCATACGTTCCACCTCTGTTGCAGAATGGCCCTGCTTATTCAGGAAGGGCCGGCCGGCCTCAGAAACAGGATATATAAAAGAAGACAAATAGCGTAAATATATCAGCGGCAAAGGATCTATATCGTGCTCCTCCGCTTTTTTATATTGCCACTGCGCAGCAATCCGCTCTTCGAATTGCCACCATGGCTTTCCTTCCTGGCGGGTACACAGGTCTGTTATCCATTTACGGAAATGCGGACGGAGCGACTGCAGATATACAATATCGGGTGCACCATCCTTTGTGAAATAGGTAGCAAGATAATTATTCTTTAAAATGCAGTTATACCAGTTGTCAAGGATGTCTTCTGTATGCGCTGTCAGGATATTTCCTGCCATCATCAGGTATTGTTCATCCTCATTGGTGAACAATAACATCCTTTTTAATACAACCATTGTTTGGGCATCCGGTGAGGAGGGATTATCAGCGCCAGCTGTGCCTTGATGCCTAGCGTCATTCATACATATTAGTTTTGGTTTCCATCACGGATGGGTTATTACAAATATAATAAGGTTGCCTAACTAAAACAACCCGGTTTTTATATTAGAACACTGATCAGGACGATTACACTGATTTGTTTGATGGCTCGTATACCCCTGCACGTTAGCCATTTAATATATTAACTATAAATTATTTGTGATTCTACAGTGAACTATATAGATTTGATAATCTGGTTGATAATACCCACTTCATGACGAATAGGCTATACGCTATAACAAAAAACGGACTTCCCCTGGTGGAGACTGCACCACCGCAGGCGCCGGCTAACGCAGCATTGGCAGGCTCCTCCCGTACCTGGTATCTTTCTGCTGCCGCCATACTGGTAGCGGCTGCCGGCGTTGCAGTTGCCTGGGGCATTACCACTATCATTCGCGCAATAACATCGCTGGCTTATTATGATGAAATAACAACTCATTTTACGGGTGTTGAAAATACAGAACGTGAATGGTGGATTATTGGCATCCCGGTAGCCGGCGCTGTACTGCTTACAGCCGTCAGCCGGTACGCTTCTCCCCTGCTTCGTGCATCAGGATTAACTGTTGCAATAGGAGCCGGTAATCCGTTAGGCGTTGAAAACGCCGTTATGTTATTTAACGGCGGCGTAGGTGCGTGGACCGGCAGGTTATTCCGTTGCACGGAAGAGGAATGCCGGATACTTTTTACTGCCGGTGCATGCAGTACGTTGGGCAGCCTTTTTGGTGCGCCGGTAGCGGCTGTACTCCTGGCAATAGAGCTATGTTTACCAAACCGGGCACTCAAAGGCATATTGCCGGTAATGGCAGCCGCAGCAACCGCTGCTGCTGGCAGTTACCTGTACAGGGGTACCAACCCTGTGTTAAGTTTTGCCGCCCTGCCCGCAATGAATGGAAAAGCGGTGATGGCTTACAGTGTAATTGCTTTACTGGTAGGGCTATGGGCCAGGTTAAGTACGGTGCTGTATAAGCTTATTGGCAAATGGTTTGGAAAGCTAACAAACTATAGCAAGTGGTATTTACTTATCCCCGCATTACTTACTGGTATTACCGGTTACATTTTTCCGCGGATACTGGGTACGGGCGAAGGCTATGTTACGGATCTGTTACAGGCGCACGTTACGCTGGCTATTCTTTTTGCGCTGGCCTTTATCAAATGGATTGCCTGGCTTTTTTTCTCGGGCGCCAATAAAACAGGCAGCGGTATTATTCCCTTACTGGTGATGGGTGGCGCTATCGGCCTTTTGATAGGCGCTCCTATGCAAATGCTCTTTCCTGCTGTTATGATTAACGCCGGCATTGTTGTACTGGTAGGTATGGGAGCCATGCTGGCGGGTACTTCACGTGTGGTGTTCACCGCTATTGCATTATTGGTGGAAATGACCCATGATATCAATGCGGCCCTTCCTGCAATACTTGCCTGCATACTGGCTTATGGCATTGCCATCTTCAAAAGCAAAACAGCGCAAAGCCATTCATAACTTTGCGCTGCCGATGCCTGTTTATTCGTGTCCGGAAACAAACTTCAAACCTACAATGGAGCCTATTAACAGCATCAGGAAAAAAATGCGCAGCATGGCAGCCGGTTCTTTAAAAAATATCATACCGGCAATAGCGGTGCCGGCAGCGCCAATACCTGTCCACACAGCATAAGAGGTGCCTATTGGAAGACCGCCATTAATTGCTTTATTCAAAAAGAAAAAGCTTAGAGAAATACATACAACGAAACTCACAGATGGCCACAGCCTGGAAAAATTTTCGGAATACTTTAATGAAATAGTAAAGCCTATTTCAAACAGTCCACCAATGACAAGGAATAACCAAGGCATAATTACTGAATTTAGAAAGTAAGAAAAAAATATATTGGAAATGTATGGGTATGAAAACGCCCGTCCCCTGCAGATCAGAGACCGTAATTAAACACCGCGTAAGCGATAGATATGCCGAATGAAGTAAAACGCATGCCGCAAAGATAGCAAAAAATTACTTAATCAATCCTGCGGAGTGCTTCCCGCTGGCTGAGCGGCGCCAGTGAGTGCGGCGTAAGCCGGGTTGGCCGCCACTGTATATGCTTCTGTGATCAGGTGGAGGTAATTCCATGCACCCTTAGCTTTTTGTGCTGATATAACGGTAAAGATTAAACGTTTTTTGCTGCAACAGTTCCCGTATCTCTTGCTGAAGGGTTTGTTTGGAGATGTTTTTCATGCGCCTGTACTGTATCAGTTGCCAGGCTTTTTCCGCTAGTAGTAAAATGTGCTTTTGTTGTTGATGGGAAACAACGGCATGATGTTGTTCGATCGCCTTTATTATTTCGTGTATGCCTGACTGTTGGGTAGCTATTGATTTGATCACCGGGATTTCCCAATCGCTGTGATGCCTGCTATGCGCCAGCAGCCGCAGATTTTTTACAAAGGCGTCTGCATTATCCCGGTCGGCTTTATTCACAATAAAGATATCCGCGATCTCCATCAGACCTGCTTTCATGGTCTGGATTTCATCGCCGGCCTCCGGAACCACTACCACAACCGTGGTATCTGCCACACCGGCTATTTCCACTTCACTTTGCCCTACCCCCACCGTTTCTATAAAAAGGTAGTCGAAAGCGGCGGCCCTGATAAGGTCACTTACTTCAATAATTTTAGGGCTCAATCCTCCCAGGGCTCCCCTGCTGGCCATAGAGCGGATAAAAACGTGCGGGTGATTGAAGTGCTGACCCATCCGGATCCGGTCGCCCAGCAGGGCGCCGAAATTGAAAGGTGAAGAGGGATCTACCGCTATGATAGCCACACTTTTATCCTGTTCCAGTAACTGAGTAATGAGTGCATTTACCAGGGTGCTCTTTCCCGCACCGGGGGGACCGGTAATGCCTACCACTTTGGTATGATCACTCACCGGTATTTGTTCCAGCAGCTGTTCATATCCTGTTGCTTCATTTTCAACGAGGGAAATGCAACGGGCCAGTGACTTTATATTTCCGTTTAAGAGTCCGGGTATATGCTGCTGGTACATTTTGTTGTTTACAGAATTTAAAGAACAAAAATAAGGTATCCCGGTTTACGCGGTTAGCGAGCGGTAAATATCCAGGTACTGCGCGCCTATTTCTTCCCATCTGAAGCTGTCGGCATGCTTTTTAAGCGCAGCCATAGGCTGGGTGGCGTTATAATGGGCCATTCCTTTATTGAAAACCTCCTGCATATACGCAGGGTCAAAGTTTTTAAAATAGTAAGCCAGTTCACCGCCAATTTCGGGTAAACTGGTTTTATCCGAAAGAAATACGGGTTTCCCGTAGTGCATCGCTTCTATTACAGGAATGCCAAAGCCTTCAGCGATAGAGGGGAATACGAAAGCTGCGCAATTGCTGAAATACCAGTATTTACTTTTCTCATCTACCGGGCCAATAATTTTAACCCGGTCCTGAACCCCATAGAGGGCCGCTTCCTGCAGGATTTGTTTTTGATAGGTGGTATTGGCGTTACCGGCTATAACCAGTTCATAATCATTATCTTTCAGTAGCCGGGGAATAACATGGAAATTTTTCTTGGGTAAAATGGTGCCGATAGTGAAAAGAAATGGCCGGGAAGGGCGGTAGAGCGGGTCGTTGAACAACGGGAATGATTTCACATCACAGCCGTTATAGATAACGCTCAGCGGAGTATCGCCAATTTCGAGGTGCTGCAAAACATCTTCTTTTACATAATTCGATATTGTAATAATATGATCCGCTTTATTGATCATCCGCTGTACTTTTGACAGCTGGCCCGATATTTTATGTTTATAATTGGGTTTGTACAGGAAATTGAGGTCGTGTATAGTTAATACACGTTTTATTCCCGGGGAAGCAGGAATATAGTCGGATAACTGGTAAGTAGTATGCCAGAGCTGAATATCTTTCGAATACGGCATCCACAGTTTATGCCATGCTTTTTGTTTGTAATGGGCCTGGTTTGAAAAAAGTGTTTCCTTATAGGAAGGCAAATAGAAGTACAGCTCCTCCGGAGGAGCGATCAACTTCATTAAAGTTTGGCCAAGTTCGCTGCAATAAGTATATAGACCGTTGTTCGGATATTTCATTCTCTCACAGTCTATCACAAATCTTGGCATACTAATCGGTTTGAATAATTGTCAGGTATATATTTATATATAACTAAATGCTTAAGCGAAGATATTACAACTTTTTACGAAAAAGAGATAATTATCTTCCGGCGGTTTCCGGATAAATTTATCGTCCTGGCGTATATTGGTCGTCAGTCCGATG
>NZ_DATMTE010000855.1:0-4408 GCF_035564935.1 Chitinophaga sp.
AAATAATCTTTGGAACGAGTTATCCAGGTTGAATATGCCGGGCTGCCTGCTCAAAAAAAGATTGCAGTTCGGTGAACATATTCTTAAAAACCGGGATCACACTTCCCATATGATCCAATACCCACGGGCCAATATTCTCTATATAAGGATATACCACAGACTGAAGCTTTGTTTCGGGGCTCAGCCAGTATACCTGGTTAGCCATCCACAACACTACGCTGTAAATTATTATAAATATAACGCTATACAACAGGATTCCGCCGAGTTTATTCAGCCAGCCTAACATTACCAGTTCCACTAATTTTTGTAACGCACCGGCTCCCAACCTCACGAGCAGTATTACTCCCAGGAACAGGCATACGAAACAGATCACAGGCAACCAGCGGGAATGCATTTCCCAGTGTTCCTGTACATATAATGCGGTAATTGCGGTTAGTTTCAGGGCTGCCGCCAGTCCTAATATAGCGGCTACCAGCGAAAATAAGGCTACTATCAACCCCCGGGTGTATCCCCGGTAAATGGCAAAAACCATGATGATAGCAAAAATAATATCTATAGGCATGATAGAAATATAGGGAATCTGGTATTTAACTACCTGATTTTTTTGTTTTCAGGGAGATGCTTATCTGCCCATTGTCCACTTATCAACCAGTTAAATACCAGACAGCACTATTTAGTAAGCAGTTCTTTCACCAGGGCGGAAATGGCTTTTCCATCTGCTTTACCGGCCAGTTGTTTGGTGGCAACGCCCATTACTTTACCCATGTCGGCGGGTGAGCTGGCGCCGGTGGCGGCTATAATATCGGTAATGGCTGTACGTAATTCGGCTTCATCCATTTGTTTCGGAAGAAAGCGTTCAATCACTACCAGCTCCTCCTCTTCTTTCACGGCAAGGTCTTCACGGTTCTGGGCGCGGAAAATTTCCAGGGAATCTTTCCTTTGCTTGGCAAGCTTCTGCAACAGTTTAGACTCATCTGCTTCTGTAAGCTCACCGCTGGCGCCTTCTGCTGTTTTAGCTACCAGGATTGCTGCTTTTATGGCACGCAATGCACGCAGGTCCGCTTCCTTTTTACCCAGCATCGCAGCTTTGATTTCTGCGTTGATGTTTAATTCTAATGACATATGGTTAGGTTTAATGGATTATTTTCCTGCTTCTTCGGCAGCTTGTTTGTCCTGGAACTTCTTAAAGAAATCTTTGGCAAAAGCACGCATATCGTCTGCCTGGTCTTTATAGGGAGTAGCCCTTCCGTAGGTATCGGCCATCGTCATCATGGTCTGGAAAAAGAAGTCGGCCATTTCATCCACCATCATGTCTTTTGTCCACAGGTCAATACGCAGCGCGGCCTTTTCCGCCGGATCCCAGAAAGATACGATCATCCCTTTGGCCTTGATCATCCGGTCTTCTTTGTTGTCTGTAGCGCTCCACTCTATTGACTCGGGCACTTTCTGATCGTCCAGTCCAACCTGGATCTTTATGGTAGATACTTTACTCATGATTTTCAATTAAAGCGCAAAAATAGCCATCATTTGGTGATTTTGGAAAAACCAGTGCCGGTGAGCTGCCCCCACAACTGTTCCGCGGCATGCTCCCAGCTGCTGAAAGGCTTCGCTGCAGGGATCTTAGCCAGCAAACGGGATCTTAATTGTTCATCTTTATATAAAAGACTCATTTTTTCTGACAGATCATCCAAACTCGCCGGGTCAGCATATAATACCGCATCCCCGCCTGCCTCCCGGGCAGCCGTCCCTTCCAGCGCAATTACCGGTACCTCGCATCGCCGGGCGGCATATACAGGCAAAGCCAGCCCTTCAAACCTCGACGGATATACGAGGGCATAAGCGCCACCGGTAAGCCGGGCCAACGTTTCTTCATCCGCGTCCGCTATACATACCACATCCTGCCGGAACTTATAACTTTGTAAAGCAGCAGCAATTTCTGCGCCTGCAGGGGTTACCGTGCCCGCCAATACCAGCTTTATATTGCTGCGCTGGCGTTTCTTCAATGCCGAAAAGGCTTTCAGCACGGGTATAATATTATTCCGGGGATGCAGGCTACCTGTTACCAGGAAATATTCCGCTCCTCCTGTGAAAGCCCTTTTCACTGTTTCCCGCTCCTCCCAGTCCAGCGGCCTGTAAAGCCCGCTGATACCTGTTTCCAGCCGGATCAGTTTATCTTTTACACCGGGGGCATAACGTAACAGCTCTTCCTGTGCAGCGCCAGACAGTACGGCTATACGCCTTGCCCGGTCCAGGTATTTCGTGATATTCTTTTTAAGCGACCGCTGCTGCGCAGCTGGTTGCAAGCCGGCATCACGCAAAAACGAAAGATCTCTCAGCAGCAATGCCGCGGGGATCTTACTACGTAAAGGGAGTACGCCATCCAGCCCCAGGAACAGATCCGGCCGGAAAGGTTTCATAGCCCTCACCAGCTGCCACTCCTGCCACCAGTACAGGTGCCAGGGCTTATTGCCCTTTAATGGCAATACCACATTAGTAACGTTTGCCGGTACTTTCAGGCCTGCCGGTACTTTGCCGTCAAAAAACAAGGTGAACTGATGCGCTGGCTGCTGCCGGCACATTGCCAGTATTATTTCCGTTGCCACTTTCCCGGTATCGGCAGGCATGTCCTGTCGTAAACAAGCGGCATTAACAGCAATTTGCATAAATGATTCCTTTGTCTGCGAGCTTGCAAACCTACACAATTTTAGATTCGGGACAGGCGGATTTTATCGCCCGGCTATTCCGCGGATTTATTGGTGAGGTAAAACACCTGCGGAGGCGTTACATTGCCGGTGTTTCCAAGGGAAGCCAGCCTGATAGTTACTTCATATGTTTTCAACGGCTTCAGGTGGCGGAGCATAACAGTGAAAGGAGTTGATCTGATATCCGCTATATCATCCTGCGGCAAAGGAATAAGACCTGTTTCTGTGGCTACATTCAATGTTACCTTTACTCCTTTATCCGGCAATTTGCTGGTAACATTTACTTTCAGCGCATAAGTGCTGTCCTGCGCCATGTTATACTTCCCCACCTGTACATCGGGCAGCTCAAAAGCCAGTGTTTCCTCCTGTACATTGGGTGCAGGATTATCTTTTTTCTTCTTTTTACAGGAAGAAAAAGTAAGCAATGAAATAGCTAAGAAGGCAGGGAGACAGGTTTTCAATAACATATTTCCAGTTATAGGAGCATGAAATTAGCTTTTTTTAATATACAAATCAAATTTTACTTCTCACATCCAAAGCATCTCTTAGCCCATTACCTAACAGGTTGAAGGCCAGCACCAAAAGCATAATGGCTATACCCGGCGCCAGCGCCAGCAGGGGATTATGGGTGATAATAAAATTGTAGTTCTCTTTGATCATCAGTCCCCAGGAAGGTTGTGGCGGCTGTACGCCTACTCCCAGGAAGCTAAGCCCTGCCTCCACCACAATAGCAGTGGCAAAGTTGCCGGCGGCTACTACCATCACCGGTCCCATGATATTCGGTAAAATATGTTTTACAATGATGCGTACATGCCCGTAGCCCAATGCCCTGGCGGCTTCTACATATTCCAGCTCCCGGATGGCCAGTACCTGCCCGCGGATAATACGGGCCACTCCTACCCACATGGTAAGCCCCACGGCAATAAACACCTGCCAGAATCCCTTACCCAGCGCCAGGGTGAGCGCAAACACCAATAACAGCGTTGGCATGGACCATACCACGTTTACCAGCCACATCACCACGTCATCGGTGCGTCCTTTGAAATAGCCGGCAACGGCGCCCAGCAGTACCCCTATGCTGAGAGAAATAACTACGGCAATACAGCCTACGCCTAAACTAACACGGGTGCCAATCAACAGCCGGCTCAGGATATCCCGGCCAAATTTATCGGTGCCCAGCCAGTAGGTACGGGAAAAGATCCTCTCCTTTTGTATATCTTCCTGTAATGCTTTTGCGGATAGCGGATGCTCTGGTGGGGTGGCATACCAAATCTTTGCCAGCGAATAGGTTTCCTCCCTGCTGGTAGATTCATCCACGTAGCGTTGTACCACCAGCACGCTGTCCCTGAACTGCCATGACCGGATAGGGATCCAGGTAAAATCAGACTCCTGCCCGTACAGCAACCGGCTATAAAAAGATCCTTTTTGCACTGGCTGTTCTTTCCAAACTGCCAGCATATGGATCCGGAATCCGGGGTGCTGGCCTTCTATTTCCAGTACCATCCTGTTGGCATTGGGCGTATGATCCGGTGCAATAAAATAGGCGGTAATACTGATAAACACCGCAATGGCGATCACCAGCAAACCGGCCACCGCACCTTTATTACGGTATAATTTTTTCCAGTAGGGCTGCATATCTGACAAAGAAACCAGGATTTAATTAACCTGCCGGCCTTTCCACTGATAACTGCCAAACTTCCCAAGCC
>NZ_DATMTE010000856.1:0-3623 GCF_035564935.1 Chitinophaga sp.
GTCTAGTTTCAAATTACCAGGTCAGACTGCCTTTTACAAAGGGAAAGTACGTGATGTTTACACCATTGATAACAGGCTGATGGTAATGGTTGTAAGCGACCGCATCTCTGCATTTGATGTGGTGCTGCCCCGTCCCATTCCATTCAAAGGACAGGTATTGAACAAAGTGGCCGCCATTATGCTGGATGCCACTAAAGACATCGTTCCTAACTGGGTAAAATCTTCTCCGCTGCCTAACGTAACAATAGGGCTGAAGTGCGAAACCTTCCCGGTAGAAATGGTGGTACGCGGTAACCTCACCGGTCATGCCTGGAGAACCTACAAATCAGGTCAGCGTGTACTTTGCGGTGTAACCATGCCGGAAGGATTGAAAGAAAACGATTTCTTCCCGTCGCCCATCATTACGCCCACCACGAAGGCGCATGAAGGGCACGATGAGGATATTTCCCGTGAAGAGATCATTGCACGGGGACTGGTGAGCAAGGAAGACTATGAGCAACTTGAAAAGTATACCCTCGCTTTATTTGAAAGAGGCAGGGAACTAGCCGCCAAACGCGGGCTGATCCTGGTAGATACGAAATATGAATTTGGTAAGATCGGCGATACCATTTACGTGATCGACGAAATCCATACCCCGGATTCATCCCGTTATTTTTACGCGGAAGGATATGAAGAAAACCAGAAGAACGGCGTTCAGCAGAAACAGCTGAGCAAGGAATTTGTACGCGAATGGCTGATGGCAAACGGCTTCCAGGGTAAAGACGGACAACAGGTACCGGAAATGACAGACGAATTTGTTAGCAGCGTAAGCGAACGGTACATTGAACTGTTTGAAAATATTACCGGTCAGAAATTTGTGAAAGAAGAAGTAGCGGCTGCGGATGCAGAATCCAGGATTGTAGCTGCACTGAAAAATTTATAATAACATAGATCGCTCCGGTGTAATGCCGGGGCGGTTTCTATCCCTTATGTGCACGATGAAATTACAATTGATCTCCGCGGCAGTTTGTTTGTTAAGCATCGCCGCCTGCAACAACACTTCCAAATCCCCTAAAGAATTAAGCAGCGAAGAAGTACTGGAACTGGCAGGAAAATCGCCGGGAATGAACGCCGGCAGAGGCACCTTTTCCGTAACTCCCCCCGCCGGCTGGACGAAGACCGATACCGTGATGAGCCGGATAGAATATACCTTCATGATGGCGCCGGCTGGCGACGACAGTATCTTCCGGGCCAATGTGAACATCGTTACCCAGGAACTGAAACAAGGGTTTACACTGGATAAGGTGATGGAAACCACCCAGAAAGAAATGGAGAATTTCTTCGTGGATTATAAAAAGATCGACAACGGGGAACGTACCGTTGCCGGTGCAAAAGCCAAATGGATGAAATGCCGGTATGCCCACCGGGAAACAGGCACCCCGCTTAGCGGAGAGGTAACCATCCTGGTAAAAAACAATATCGCCTACGCCATTACACTTACCACGCTGGCAAGCGACCTGGTAAAGTATGAACCGGCGCTGGAAGAGATCCTTGGCTCTTTTTCAACAAAGTAAAAAAGATAAATTTCAGGAAGAAGGCCCGTGCAGAGCAATTCTTTGCACGGGTCTTACCGTTTACAGCTATATGCGCTGAATGCCTTATTTTTGTTGGCAAATCGAAGACTGTTGAAACACCTTGCCGCACTTAATAAATACTTTCTTACCAATAAATGGCTGCTGATCCTTGGACTGTTGTTTACCGCCATCTCCATTGTGTTCAGTGTGTTCCAGCCTATCATGGTACGCCAGATCTTTGACCTGCTGGCGCATAATATTGATGAATACCGGCTGTTGGATAACACCGCGCTGAAAGTGGCCTTCCGTGGCGATTTTACGCATGTGCTGGCATTCTATGGCGTAAGCATTTTGCTGTTTGCATTACTGAGCGGGTTCTTTTTATTCCTGCAGCGGCAAACACTCATTGTCATGAGCCGCCATATTGAGTACGATCTGAAGAATGAAATTTATCAGCATTACCAGAAGCTTGATCTTAATTTTTTTAAGATGCACCGCACCGGTGATCTCATGAGCCGGATCACGGAAGATGTATCACGTGTACGCATGTACGTAGGACCTGCTATAATGTACGCCTCCCGTACCCTGTTCCTGATTGTGATCATTGTATACCTGATGCTGCAGGTGAATCCCTTGCTAACGCTGTATACCTTGTCGCCATTGCCTTTCCTGGCCTTAACCATTTACTATGTGAACAGGATCATTCACCGTAAAAGTGAAAGGATCCAGGCACAGTTATCCAACATTACTTCCATTGCCCAGGAATCTTATTCAGGCATCCGGGTAATAAAATCATATATCCAGGAAGATGCGAGTACAAAGCATTTTGAAGAAGCCAGTGAAGCATATAAAGAGAGTTCTATCAGTCTTGCTAAAACAGACGCCCTGTTCCAGCCCACCATGGCATTGATGATCGGCTTAAGTGTGATCCTCACTATTTTCATCGGCGGGATCCAGGTAATTGAAGGAAACATTACCGTGGGTAACCTGGCGGAATTTGTGATCTATGTGAACATGCTGATGTTCCCGTTCTTTTCTATCGGCATGGTGGCGTCTATGATCCAGCGTGCGGCTGCCTCACAGCAACGGATAAACGAATTTTTACAGATTGAGCCCACCATTAAGGATGCTCCCGGCGCAAAGGCGGTGAAACTGGAAGGGGAGGTGCGCCTGGAAAATGTGACGTTTACTTATCCGCATACAGGCATCACTGCTATTAATAATTTCAACCTGCATATCAGGCCTGGTCAAAAGGTGGCTGTTATTGGCCGCACCGGCTCCGGCAAAAGTACGCTGGCGCAATTGCTGATACGGATGTACGATCCGCAGGAAGGAAAAGTGATGGTTGACGGCCAGGATATCAGGGGGCTGCAGCTGGACCAACTGCGGGGGCAGATCAGTTATGTACCGCAGGATGTGTTCCTGTTTTCCGACAGCATTGCCAATAATATACGCTTCGGCAATCCCAGTGCTACGATCCAGGAGGTGCAAACCGCCGCCAGGCAGGCTTCCGTGGAAAAGGATATCCTGGGCTTTAACGAAGGGTTTGAAACGGCTATCGGCGAGAGGGGCGTAACGCTCAGCGGGGGGCAGAAACAGCGTATTTCCATTGCCAGGGCCCTGATCAAGGATCCCAATATCCTCCTTTTCGACGACTGCCTGTCTGCCGTGGATGCCCGTACAGAGAAAGAGATCATCGGCAACCTGTATGCCTATCTGAAAAATAAAACGGCTATTATTATCACCCACCGGATCTTTGCCTTGTTTGAGTTCGATAGCATAATTGTACTGGATGAAGGGAAAATCGTGGAGCAGGGAACACATAGTGATTTATTGTCATTGAATGGATATTATGCAGAACTATACGCACGTCAGCAATCAGGTGATGAAGAAAGTGTAAGTGAATAGCAATCATGTGCTTGTATATGCCCTGCCGCAGCCTGTTACAGCCGGGTTTTATGATTTTTCAAAATCATTTAAAAATATTTTGATATTTGTAAAACAATAGTATATTTGTCTCTTATTGTAACAGGATTTGATTCGTTAACACTTAAATCTATCAACTGTGGC